>JAIRTD010000239.1 GCA_031255115.1 Spirochaetaceae bacterium
TTCGTCATTCATACAGTTTCCGGGAGACAATGCGCCTGAGCCCCGGGGCGCAGTACGCGGCAAGAACAGCCTTGATTCCATCGCCGGGTATAAAAGGGAAAAACCCTCCTGCCAGGGCGGCGGTCCAGCCCCCGCCGAGCACACTCTTAAGCCGTATGAGGCCGGGGATATACACGGTAAGGAGGCCGGCCGCCGCGGCAATGAGCATGGGAACAAAATATTTTTTTCCGGGCCTCGCGCCGGCAGCTTTGGGGCTTCGGGCTATGAGCCCAGCGATAAAAGCGCCGGGGAGATACCCCACCAGAAAACCCCCTGAGGGCCTTGCGAAAACAGCGATCCCTCCCGCCGCGCCTGAAAAGACCGGAATGCCCAGGGCCCCGGCAAGGAGAAAGAGGGCGACGCTTGCGGCCCCCCAGATCGGGCCAAGGACAAGGCCCGCCAGCACGGCAAAAAAATTCTGCATCACTATGGGAACAGGGGAGAAGGGCAGGGGTATGGAAATAAAAGCCCCGGCAGAACATAAGGCCGCAAAGAGGGCGCTGTACACGAGAAAAAGTTTCCTGTCCGGCGCCGCCTGTTTGACGCCGCTGTTTTCCGTTTTCATTGGTTTGGCAGTATCAAAGCCGGGCTTTGACAAATTTTTGTGCGCATAACGGTTTTCCGTCTATTTCTCGGTGAGGTTTCTCACTCCGTCCCAGTCCGGTTCGGGCGGGTAGTCGATAAACGCGGCGCAGCGTTCAAAGAAAACCTTTGAGGGGCCGTCGCCGGGATATGCCGAATGAAGGTCTCCGAAGGCGTCTTTGGCCGCGGAAAAATCCCTCTGCGAAAAAAGGTCCAGGGCGTGGTGAAAGCGTTCAACCAGCTCAAGCGCGCCGCTTTCGGCTTCTTCTTTAAGGCAGAGGATTTCGTGGATCAGAACCGGTTCATTGATGCCGACGACCCTGACCCGGTCGAGTTTGCGGGTAAGGAGGGCGTCTTTGGTTTCCCGTATGGTTTCGTCAGAGGCGAGTATCCAGGTGCCGTACTGTTTGTTGACTCCTTCCAGTCTGGCGGCGAGGTTTACCGCGTTGCCCATAACGGTATAGTCCATTTTCTGGGTAGTGCCCATATTGCCGACAACCATGCTTCCGGTGTTGATTCCTATGCGGGTGAGGAGGGGGGAGGCCGTCATGCCTTCGCTGACAAAGTGTTCGTTGAGATCTTTTTCCAGACGCTTCATGGCGATGGCGGCCCGGCAGGTCCGCAGGGCGTGGTCGCTTAAATCCATGGGCGCGCCGAAAAAGGCCATGATGGCGTCGCCTTCAAACTTGTCGATGGTTCCCATTTCTTCCAAAACAGCATCACTCATCATCGAGAGGTATTTGTTGAGGAGCTTTACCAGGTCTTCGGGGTCGAGTTTTTCCGAAATGGTCGAAAATCCCCGTACATCGGTAAAGAGAACGCTGAGGTGTTTTTTTGTGCCGCCGAGATGGAGCCGCGAAGGGTCGTTGATGATTTCTTTTACCACCGTGTCCGGAAGATAGGTCGAGAAAGCCTTGCGTATAAAGCTCTTTTCCCGTTCCGAGCCGATAAAGGCCATGGTTTCCCGCAGGACGACGGCCAGCACCAGGGCCATGCAGGGAACAAGGGGCGCGAAGTAGATTCCCGTGGTATTAAAAAGCGCCAGCGAAAACCCGGCAAGGGCAATGGCCGCGGCAAAGCCGAGGAGGGTGCGCAGGCCGGGGTTAAAGCGGCCTATGAGTACAATTACCAGGGGTACAAGGATCAGGCTTATTACTATGCTCCACCAGGGAGAAAGCCAGACGATAAAGGATTCTGAAAGTATGGTGTCCAGAACTACCGCGTGAGTGCCTACATTGACATATTCGCCTGAAAAGGGATTGGCGCCCATATCGGTGGTGCCTGTATCGACCCGCCCTATGATGCAGATTTTTCCCCCTATGGTGTCTTCTATCTTCTGTCTGAGCTGCAGTATGGTATCATACTCTGTTTCTATGCTTTCGAGATTGGTTTCGATATAGGCTATGGTCTCGCTTATGTCGCCGTCCTGTTCGGAACCGCCGTAGGTCCTTATGGCATCAAGCAGCGCCGCTCCGGCGTTCTGTTCAATAAAGATGGAGACCATGCCGCGGAACTCCGCCATAAGATCTATATACCGTTCAAATTCCTCTTCGGAACTTTCGTTTACCGCGTTGCGCCGCGCGGCGGAAGCCGCTTCGTACATGGCGATACTGTCGTCAAGAAGTCCGAAGACATCATGAAAGGCGGGGATGAGGAGCAGTTGATTCCAGACGGCCAGATTGTAAATGTTAAAGAGGCTTCCGTAGAGGCTGCCTTCGCTTTCTTCCAGCACGGAGAGAACCGCAAAAGAAAGATGGGCATAGCTTTCGTAATAATTTGTTTTCGGCCAGTCAAGGAGCATGAAGCCGTCTTTATCAAGGGGTATGGAAATATCCTTCTGCCTCCCGTCAGGAAGCCGTGCGCCCGCGAGGGTGAGTTTTTTTCGCTCCACGCTGATTTCAGGCGAACCGAGCATGGAAACCAGGGGGGAAAAGGCAAGCTGGAGGTACCAGCGGTCGTTGATTTTCCTGGCCAGGGGAATACGCCGCCTTACGCCGTCAGGATCGACCTGGACATTGGTAAAACCCGCGCCTTCGACCGATTCGGCAAACTGGAGTATGGGGATGAGCGTGTCGACATAGCTTCCTCCGGGGACTCCGGCGGCGGCCTTTACCGGATACGAAAAACGCTCTTCGGCATAGGCGCGGCGGAGCGCCTGTTCTCCAGTGAGGGGATCGGGCCGGAGATTGATGGTCCCCCAGGTATGGCCGAACAGTTTTGAACTTGACGAGAGATAGGCGTCATTATCCCGGACCAGGGTGCTGATACGGGCAAGGAGGGCTTCTTTTTCTTCGGTGATGGCCGCGCTCAGTTCTTCGGCGTACTCAAGGGCGTACTCGACGCCTATTCTTCCTTCGGCGAGGGCGCCGAAAAGCCCCGCCGTATAGGTATCGATGGTTAAAAAAGGCTGTTCAACATCGTATCTGAGTCCCTGGCGAAAGTAAAGCTCGTCCAGCCCGAAGGGGCTTTTATCGATATATTCAATATCAAAGATAGCCGCCCTGACTCCGTATTCCTTGAGGCGGAGCAGGCCGTCGCCCATGACCGCCCTGGGCCAGGGGAAAACGCCTACATGGGCTATGGCCGGGTCGTCAATATCAAGAAACGCAACCGAGTCGATGCGGGGCCTTTCCGGCCGGAACTGGAGCGCGAGGTCATAGGTCCTTGATTCAAGGAACGAAAAAACCCCGGTAAGAGAAAGCGCGGAAAAAAACACCGCCGAACCCAGGGCCGCCAGAAGAAACTGTTTTCTTACCATAATAGCCAAGGATAGCATGTTATATATAAGTTGAAAAGTATAAGTTGAAAACGCAAAATACGTACAGGGCCTATGGCGCGCCGGGAAAATCCTGTCCAGGGGCTCCAGGCTTGAGAAGGCCCCCAATGAGCATAAGGCAGAACAGTATGCCGCAGCACAGGGGGAACCAGTCGCCCAGGACCGAATACACGGTGGGCCGTTCAGGAATCTGCACCGGAACTTCGCTTACAAGAACGGCCGCTTCAAAACAGGGGAGTGAGGCGAGTATTTTGCCTTCGGCGTTTATCACCGCGCTGAGCCCCGAATTGGCGGCGCGCGCCAGAACACGGCGGTTTTCCACGGTCCTGAACCGCGCCGCGGCAAGGTGTTGTATTTCGGCGGAACTTTGTCTGGCCCACGAATCATTGGTAAGGTTGACAAGCATATCCGCCCCTTCGGCAAAGAACGTTCCGCAAAGCCTTGCAAAGGCGTCCTCAAAACAGATGGGGGTTCCGATACGCAGCGTTCCTCCGCCGCGCAGGGGAAGCTCCATAAGGGAAGAAACTTTTCCGGCGCTCCAGCCGCCTTCAAAGCCCACGACCTTCCGCATAAAAGAAGCCATCCAGGGCTTTTCGATAAAGGGCACCGCCTCGGCAAAGGGGACCAGATGTTGTTTGGCGTAGGAAGCCAGGAGCGTCCCTTCGGGGCTGATAAGAATAGCCCCGTTAAAGGCCGTGTACTGTTCCCAATCTTGAACCAGCGGCGCGCCGGTGAGGAGATACGCGTTTTTCTCTTTGAGGAAGGAAAGAAGGGGGAATTCCCTGGGGTTTTTCGCAAAGAAACTCCGGTATTCCTCAAAGGGCCGGGCCAGGAGGGTTTCCGGCCAGACTATCAAGGGCGGGGCCTCACTTTCAATCTTGCGGTATCTTAAATACTCCTGGTATGTTTTGTAGCCCTCATTACTCAGCCTTACCGCCTCGGAAAGGGCGCCCAGTTCGCTGCCGTTCCAGGCGTCGGCGTTGGGCTGGACCAGGATTATGGGGACTGTTTCCCGCGCCAAAACCGGATGGGAAAGCCGGTACAGGCCATAGATCGATATTGAAGCAAAGAGCGCAAGCCAGAAACAAACCAGGGGCCCATTATATAGAAGCTCCCGCATACCGTTCCGGCCTTTTGTGTAGCGGAGTCCCATGACAAGTTCCGCAGAGAGCGCCGAGGACAGGGCAAGCAAGAAACTCAGACCCCAGACTCCGGTAAAATCGGCAATCTGTATCATCCAGGGATGGTCGTTGAGCGCGTAGGGAAGAAGGCCCCAGGGATAGCCCAAAAAGCCTGAGGATTTAAGCCATTCCCAGACCGTCCAGGCCAGGGCAAGGGCCAGAGGACGGCTTATCCGGAGCGGGAACGTTGAAAAGGGAAGACAGGCCCTCCGTAAAAAGCAGGCCAAAAAAGCGTGCAAGGCCCCGTAGACAAGACAGCTAAGGCCCAGGGTCCAGAAGGCGAATTCCTTAAAATACGCCAGCCAGTAGCTCGAAAAGCCGTGGGAAAAGACCCCGAAAACCAGGCCCAAAAAAGCGGCCTGCCCAAAAGAGCGGCTCCGGGAGAGGCAGAGAAAATACGGACACAGGGCAAAAAAGCCGTACAGGGGGTTTCCGTAGAGAAAAAGGTCGTTTGGAAGGGCCAGGGCGAGCAGAGCGGCGGAAAAAAGCGTTTCCAGGCCCATTAAAATGGTGATTTTGATTGAATAATCCCTCATTTTCAGATAGTATAAGCGTATTATCAGGGGCTTGGTATAGCCCGATTTAATAGCGAGGGCATATAATGAAGGATATCGGTCCCCTACATCGAGCAGAATACGAGACCGAAGCAGATACTAACAGTAGGGTTGTAATAGCGGAAGCTCCCGGAAGGATTCATTATCTGGGTGAACACGGGGAGCCAAAATGGGGAATGTTTCTTTCTTCCGCCATAAACCGCAGCGTCCAGGTGGCCGTCAGCCTCCGCAAGGACAATTCTCTGCGTTTTTTTGCCGCTGATCTTGGGGAACGGAAGCGTACTACGCTGGTCAACCTCAAATACAAGCGCGAAGACCGCTGGGCGAATTATATAAAAGTGGCGGTCCACGCCTTTGCCGAGCGGGGTTTTCCCATAAAGGGGCTTAATTTTACGGTTTCCGGGGATATTCCCCAGCAGATAGGCCTTGCCAGTTCCTCGGCCATCGAAGTCGCGGCGGCCGTTGCCCTCAAGGGCTTTTTCCAGGTTAAACTCAGCGACCGGGAACTGCTTGGCATGCTCAGCGCCTCCGCTTCCCTGTTTTTCGGAAAACAGTTTAAGCCGGTCGACTATCTTATCGCCCTTTCGGCGAAAAAAGACCACTTCCTCATTGTTGACGAGGAAAGGCTCGAAGCCAAAGCGATTAAGGTTCCCCTGGCGGGCTGTAAGATACTCCTCATGGATTCGCGG
>JAIRTD010000246.1 GCA_031255115.1 Spirochaetaceae bacterium
ATTTAGTCTTCTGATTTTCTACAACCAAGGGAGGCGTTTTGATGAAATGAGAGCGTACATATTTGATATATTTCTCCCGTAATTTGTTGATAGGGAGAAGTTTATCTTCTTCCGTCTCCCAAATTTCAGGGATCTGAGTTTTTTGTATCCTGTTTTCCATAAATATCAGCATACGGAAAAAGGGCGTTATGAGCTACCCGCAGCTTCTTTACAAGAAGACAGTTGGACCATATAATCCCCAAATAACTGTAAGGAGATTCTTGTGGCAATTAAAAAAACAACCCGGGAACAGAAGACCGAAGAAACCCGGATGAAAATTTCCCGGGCCTCCTGGGATTTGATGGCGAAATATGATCCGGATACTATCACGGTAGACGATATTTGCGAAAAAGCAGGAATCAGCAAGGGATCTTTTTACCATCTTTATAAGTCCAAGGATGATTTTTTCATCCTTGTCCTTTCAAAAGAGCGGGAAGATCATTTACAAAAGCATTTTACCCTTGCCCCGGCGGCGCCGCTCTTAACCCAGGTTCTTGACTTTATACGGGTAAATCTTGAATTTAACCGTTTGAAAGGAAAAGACCTGTGCGTTGCCAGCTATATCAGTATGCTTAAAACATACCAGCAGGGTGAAATTGTACCGGCCTTTTACAACGACACTTTGTGTGCCCTCATTGAACGGGGTCTTGCCGAAGGCGCCCTGGCGCCGTCCTTCACGGTTAGTGAATATTACCGCCTTTTCCACGACTGGATTATCGGGTTCCTTATCGGCTGGTCCATTTCGCCACACCCCGCCGACGAGGACCTGTATGATCGAATACTGGAACACATGGTAAAGGCTTTTTTTGCCCCTCCTGTGCCGGTCCGATGATATACTCCATAGATTTGAGTTTGTCAGGTGTGGAATGAGTTAATTCCTTACCTGACAAACACTTAAAATCGGAATTCTCTGACAATTTCAAATTGTCAGAGAATATATCCCTTCAATATTATTATATTGAAGCATAACAGGGGGATATGGGTAAACTTTCCTATTGATTTTTTCACCGCTTTCCCGTACTGTGCAATGAAGGCGGTTTGTGCATGGCCCTTACTCTTTTTAATACCCTTGGACGCAGACTTGAACCTTTTGAGCCGCTTAAAGCGGACAGGGTTGGTTTTTACGGCTGCGGCCCCACTGTATATAATTACGCCCATATAGGCAATCTCAGGGCCTATGTTGTCCATGATATTCTGGTAAAAACCCTCACATACCTGGGTTATATGGTAGAACATGTGATGAATGTTACCGATGTGGGTCATCTTTCCGGCGATGACGATTCGGGGGACGATAAAATGGTAAAAAGCGCCGCCGAGCGGGGCAAAAGCGTCCTCGAAATCGCCGAATTTTACACCAGGGCCTTTTTTGACGACCTTGACCGGATGAACGTGGCAAGGCCCCAGGTGGTATGCAAGGCCACAGAGCATATTGCCGATATGATAGCGCTTATCAAGCGTATCGAAGGGGCGGGGTTTACCTATGAGGCCGGGGGCAACCTGTACTTTGATATTTCTCGCTTTCCCCATTACGGGGAGCTTGCCCTGCTCAGGCTTGACGAACTCAAGGCCGGGGCCCGTACCGGCGTGGACAAAAACAAGCGTAATCCCCAGGATTTTGTGCTCTGGTTTACCAAAAGCAAGTTTGAAAACCAGGCCCTTACCTGGGATAGTCCCTGGGGCAGGGGTTATCCCGGCTGGCATATTGAATGTTCGGCCATGAGTATCAAATACCTGGGCGAACAGTTTGACATTCATGCCGGGGGCATAGATCATGTGGCTATTCACCATACCAACGAAATAGCCCAGAGCGAGGCCGCCACGGGCTGTCATCCCTGGGTGCGGTACTGGGTTCATAATGAATTCCTCGTTATGGACAGGGGCAAGATGTCCAAGTCTTCGGGGAGTTTTGTTACCCTCCAGAGCCTTATTGACGCAGGCTACGAGGCCCTGGATTACCGCTATTTTCTCCTGGGCGGCCATTACCGGAGCCAGCTCCAGTTTTCCTTCGAGGCCCTTGACGGGGCCCGGAACGCCCGGCGTTCCCTCCTGGACCGGGTCAGGGCGCTTGCCGACCAGGTCGAGGTCCTGCCCGGCGCTTATGCTCCCGGACAGGCCGCCGGGGAGGAGGCGCAAAAGGCCCTGGACAATTTCAGGGCAGCCCTGGAGGACGATCTTTCCGCTCCCAGGGCCCTGGCCGAACTCTGGTCCCTGCTCAAAAACCCCCGGATAAAGGCCGAAGAAGCCCTTGCCGCGGCTTTTACCATGGACAGGGTATTCAGCCTGGAACTCAAAAAGGCCGCCGGGGAGCGCAAGGAAAGAACCGAAGAAAGCGAAGAAACCTGCAGGGAGATAGAACGTCTTGTTGCCGAAAGGGCCGCGGCCAAAAAAGCCAGAGATTTTGCCGCAGCGGACCGTATCAGAGACGAGCTTAAAAAACAGGGCATTATTCTTGAGGACGGCCCCGGAGGAACCGTATGGAAACGGCTCTAGCGCGGCCCGGCGCGGTTTTACGCCGTATTCTGTCCGGGCCCTGTGGTTATGCGGCCCAAAACTGTAACATTTGAGGGATCACTTTGTTTTTGGAACAGAACAAAAAAATGAATATGGGGGAATTTAACCGTCTCTATGAGATGGTTTTTCCCATTTTGTTCCGCGTGGCATATCGTATCGCGGGCAGCGAAGAAGCGGCGGAGGACCTGTGTCAGGAGGCGTTTTTCAGGCTTCATGAGAAAAACATGGTTTTTCCCGGACCTGATGACGCAAAATACTGGCTCATCAGGGTGGTTAAAAACGCCGCGTTGAATTATGCCAAGCGGAAGGAGCGGGAGCGCCGGGCCTATCAGAGAGCCTTCAAAGAAGATACGCGGAAGGTTGAAACCGGCGAAGGGGACTATATTCGTGAGGAAACCCGGCTTGAGATGCAGGAAGCGCTGGACAAGCTCCCCGAAAATCTCAGAGCGGTTCTGGTATTGAAAGAATACGCCGAACTGAACTATAAAGAAATCGGCCGTACCCTGGGCATAAGCGAAGGGAATGTCAAGGTCCGGGTTTTTAGGGCCCGGGAACGCCTGGCCGGTCTGATTGCTAAGGATGGTAGTTATGTGTCCTGATCATGAAATTCTATCCGTGTTTCTTGACGGCGAACTTCCCTCTCCCTGGAAAGAAAAAATGGAACAGCATCTTGCAGGATGCGCGGCATGCAGGGCCCGTCTCGATACCTACAGGAAGCTATCCCAAATCATGGGCGGCGTTTCCGCCCCCGCCGGGGAAGACGGTGGCTTTGAAAGCGTTCTTGCTTCCGCCCGGACGCGGGTATGGGAAAAGCTCGAAAAGGACCTGGGAGGCGCGTCCGAACCCCCTGGGGTTGAGGCGGAGTTTCCCCGCCTTTCCGTCTGGCAGCGCCGTCTTTCCATACCGCTCCCGGCAGCGGCCGCGGCGCTGCTCCTCATACTTGCCACCGCTTTTTTTGCCTCGCGCCCCCTGTTCTCCCCGCCCAGGCAGAACGAGATGGCCGGTATAGAGACTGATATGCAGAGTATCATTCCCGTGTCGGATATGTCCAATGTTCTTCAATATCTGGAAAACCAGGATACCGACAGGGATATTGTTATTATACGCCTTCCCGAAAGCCGGAATTTTACCAGTTCCGGAGAGCCGACCCTTATCAGGGCCGTAGATTATTCCCGGAGAAACCAGTCCCGATGATGTCCGGCCCGCCTGTCCGCCTGAGATTTATCACGTCCCTGAGCGCCTTCCTCGTTACGGCGTTCCTTACCGGAGGGCAGGCTTCGGCCCAGGACCGGCGTCTGGAAGATATGCTCCCCGCCCTCACCAGGCGGACCATAGTTTTTACGATCAGCCCGGGCATAGAGGAACAAAACCATGAGGTCGTCTGGAATGAGACCATCTCAAGGGTTACCCTGCCGGGACGGCCGGTTTCGATAAAGATCATGGGCCAGAACATAGTTGTGGAAGTCCTCTTTACCCCCTATGTGGGAAGAAGGGGCGAAAAACTCCTCACCGCCCAAAGCCAGGTCTGGATAGAAATTCCCGACGAAGGCGTCCGCTATCAGACAACCATGCGGACCATGTCCTTTGAGTTCAACGAAAAAATACTGTTCTTTCCCCTGGGCTCGGAACGAAACGACCAGAACGCCCGCATTGTCATTCAGCTTGAATTAAACCCCTACGCGGAACAGGATATTCCGCCTGACGCCGCGGTAGATGAAGAAGGCGAAGGGCAGGAGCAGGCCGCGTCAGGAAGGCCGCGGGGCGAAGCCGGGCAATGAACAGCAGAGCCTCCGGCCCGAAACTTTTCATCCTTGCGGGACTCCTGGCTGCGCTGCTTTCAGGCTGCGAAAAAAAAGACCCCCGCATACTGTCCCTGGAACCCCGTATCGGCATGATGGGGGAACCGCTCACCATACACGGAAAAAATTTCGGCCATGAGCAAAACGAATCGTCTGTGTCCATAGGCGGCGTTCCTCCAACCGCGTCTTCGTATATTGAATGGAGCGACAATCGCATTGTGCTCAGGGTTCCCGAGTTCGGCGAGGCGGGGCTTGTGTATGTGTACGCCGGGGGCAAAAAAAGCAACGCGGCCCTTTTTTCCAACCGGGCGAATATGCCTCTGCCGGTACGCAGCGCCCAGACAGGAAGCTCCCCCCGGATACGTTCCATAGAGCCGGCGTCAGGGGCCGTGGGGACCCTGGTTACGATTACCGGGCAGAATTTCGGATCTTCCCGGGAAGGAAGCCTGGTAAGTTTTAGCTGGGATGCCGAGCTTGCCCCGGCCGCCCAGGCGGACGCTTCGCGGCCGGTATGGATAGCCGTCCCGGAAAACGAATTCGGCTATGAGTCGTGGAGCGACCAGGAAATAAAGGTGCGGGTTCCTGACGGCGCGATAAGCGGCCTTGTGGAAGTGAGAACTGTCCGGGGAAACAGCCCGGGGGCGTACTTCGATGTCAACGGCAGGCCGGGGGCCAAGACTTTTAAGGACAAACGAAGCTACGCCATTTCGTATTCGGTGGATATACGGGTCAGGGACGCGGCTAATCCCAACAGCCTCTACATTTGGATGCCCACGCCGGTTGTGTCGGCCTCCCAGCGGCAAGTCCAGCTCCTCTCCCGAAGCGCCGAACCTTTTATAGAGCATTATCAGGGTTCAACCTTGTACCGGCTCAATAATTTGCGCGGCGGCGAAAACCAGAGGATAACCCTCTCCTATCTTGTTGACGTATACGGGGTAGAAACCGAACTGCGCCCCCAGCTTATACGCCAGACGCCAAAATCAGTACTCCAGGCGGCCTATACCATACCGACCCTGCTGCTGCCGGTCAATGACCAGCGTATCAAGGATCTGTGCGCCAAAATCATAGGCCGCGAACAGAACCCCTACCTCAGGGCGGAACGCATATACCAGTGGATCGTCACCGAAGGCGGCATACAGGACAGCCCCCTCTCAGGCGGCGTCATTGAGGCCGTGGAAAGCGGAAAAGCCGATTCCTATATGGCGTCGCTCCTCTTTTGTTCGCTGGCGCGGGCGGCGGGCATAGCGGCGCTTCCGGTATCCGGCGTATTGGTAGAAAGGTCCCGGGGGCTCAAACGCCATTACTGGGCTGAATTCTGGATAGATGGTTTCGGCTGGATTCCCTGCGACCCGGCCCTTGGTTCGGGGGCCCTTGACGCGGCCGGCATCGCAAGACCTGACCGGGCGGCGTACTACTTCGGCAATCTTGACAGCCAGCGCATCAGCTTTTCCCGGGGCGAAGCCCTGCTCTCCCAGATGGACAGCAGGGGACGCATCGCGGTCCGGGAACGGGATTACGCCCTCCAGACCGTCTGGGAAGAAGCGGCCGGAGGCCTTGAGTCCTATTCATCCCTGTGGAGTGATATTATAATAACCGGCGCATACTAACGGAGGAAACATGGTAACAGTAATTTCTCTTGGCGGTTCCATAGTAGCTCCTGAAGGGGTAGACGAAGCCTTTCTCAGGGATTTTCTTGCCCTCGTGGAAACCCTGCTTAAAGAGGACGAGAAGCGGCGTTTTATCTTTGTGGTAGGCGGCGGAGGCCCGGCAAGAGCCTGGCAAAAAGCGTACCGCGCGCTCTCAGGCGGCGGAAAGGACGAAGAGGCCGACTGGATAGGCGTCATGGCCACGCGGCTTAACGCCCAGCTCATCAAGGCGCTCATGGGAGAACACTGCACCCAGGACGTGGTTACAGACCCCACCCAGGTAGGCCCCTTTGTAGGACGGGTACTGGTAGCCGCCGGCTGGAAACCGGGCTTTTCCTCGGATTACGACGCCGTACTCCTTGCCGAGCGCTTTCAGGCCGACAGGGTTATCAACCTTTCCAATATTGAACAGGTCTACACCGACGACCCCAGAAAGAACCCCGAAGCCAAACCCATCGACCGCATAAGCTGGGCCGATTTTATCCACATCACCGGCGACGAATGGGTTCCGGGAAAAAACGTGCCCTTTGATCCCGTGGCCTCAAAACACGCCGCGAAAACCGGCATCACGGTAATCTGCGCCGCCGGCCGCAATCTCGAAAACCTAAAGCAACTGCTGTCAGGCGGACCATTTACCGGAACAACCATAGGCTGAGGCGGTTTTGCCGTATTGAGGCATCTCCCTGAAAACAGCCTCCTTCAAAATGAGGTCTTATCCCAAGACTTGCCCAGAACAGGCTTCTACCGTTACAATACCTTTACTTTTAAGGAGCGAAGAATGGAAATTTCCGCATTACAAA
>JAIRTD010000031.1 GCA_031255115.1 Spirochaetaceae bacterium
AAACCAGGTCCCCAAAAAAACCGCCGCGGACCGGAAGCGGATTATTGAAGAAGCCCAGATACCCATAAGCGCGGCAAGCATGCAGCGCTTTACCGGAAAAGTGTTTGAAGTTTTGGTTGTAGAAGAAATCAGCGCCCCTGACCGGAGAGAAGCCTCAGACGGAACAGCCCCGCCCGGAGAGGGCCTCTACCTTGGCCGCCTCTTTTGTCAGGCCCCCGAAGTAGACGGCTCAACAGTCATTACCAGCGACCGCCCCCTTACCCCGGGCAGCATGGTCCGGGGCAAGGTCATACACTCCGCCGGCATTGACCTCACCGTGCAAGTATAACGCGCCGCTGCCATTCCGTTTTTAAACACGGACCACGGGCGGAAGACCGAAGAAGAATTTACCACTTTCGCCTTGGTGGTTGAATTTGAACCAAAGACTGAAGAAGAAGAAAACCACAAAGTCGAAGAAGTAGCGGAAGTTTGCTGAGCGCTTGCCACCCGGTTTTTGGGGGGTAGGGAGCAGCTGCGCTGCGCCCGCAGGGGGGCGCGAAGTGCTGGCGGCGCCTAGCGGCGGGGGTATGGAAATGCGCCCCCCTTCCTTATTTTGTCTTTGTGGTTAAAATCCTGTTCCTGCAGCTAGAAACGGCCACCGCGCAGTTGGTTCACCTTTGCAGAACTAGGCTTTGAGTATTTCTTTGAGCGCCTTTCTGTTGCCCTGGTTACAGGGGTCGGCGAGCCCTGAAGCATAGAGTTCGTCAATGCGGCTCCGGTAAAAATCCCTGACCTTGTAGCGGACCAGCTTCATGGTGGAATTTACCAGGCCGTGTTCTTCGCCAAAAGCGCCGGGTATGAGGGCGAAAGACGAGGGCCGCCACTGGCCGGGAATCCCCGTATATTCAGGGTGGTCCTTAAAGGCAAGCAGATCGCCGCGTATGAGTTCTATAACCCGGTCAAGGCCGGCGTCATCAGCGGGGGCAAGGCCCTGCTTATTAAGCGCTTCCGTGAGGGCGTCTTTATCAAGGGTGATCAGGGCGGTGGTGTATTTGCACTGTTCATTAAAGACCATGATCTGGTTGACAAGGCGTGAGGTGTTAATCACTGCTTCTTCTATAATTTCGGGACTGTATTTTTCGCCGTCAGCCGCAATGAGGAGGGCTTTTTCCCTGCCGGTTACCACCAAAAAATCATCGGGGTCGATGTAACCCAGATCTCCTGACCACAGCCAGTTGTCGATGATGGTTTCGGCAGTGGCTTCGGGGTTCTTAAAATAGCCTTTCATCACTGAACCGCCGCGGGTAACAATCTGGCCGGCTTCGCCAACGCGGCATTCAGTATTGGCGTCCTTCATGATACGCACATCAAGTTCGGGGATAATCGTCCCGGAAGTGCCGAACTTGTGCCGTTCGGCCGAATTGGCGCAGATGATGGGCGAGTTCTCGGTAAGGCCGTAACCCTGGTATACCGGTACGCCGATGGCGTTAAAAAATTCCTGCTGCTTGATCTCAAGCAGGGCGCCGCCGCCAATACAGAATTTAATATTTTTGCCAAAAACAGAACGGAGCTTGGGAAAGATCAGGGCATTGGCAAGGGCCCAGGGCAAAAAGTTTTTTATCCTCACCCAAAGCGGCGTCTTGTTAAACCCGTTCCCCGCGCGGGCAATGCCCGCTTCGAGCCCTTTCTTAAAGAGTTTTTGAACAAAGGGTTTTTGCTCCATAATGCCCGAAAGCATCTTCTTCATAAAATTTCCCGACAGGGCCGGAACGGTGAGGAGAAAATCAGGATTTATCTCGCGCAGATTTTTGGGCAGGTTCCGCATAGCCGCCACAGGGCCGCCCTGGGCATCGACAAAGTACATGGCAAGGCCCTCTTCGAGAAAAATATACGGGCCGACTGTATGGGCAAACGAATGATCCAGGGGCAGCATGATAAGGCTCTTCCAGCCTTCTTCGACGCGGACAATTTTGGCGGCGTTTAGGGCGTTGTGGAGATAATTTTTATGGGTAAGCATGATACCCTTGGGATTACCGGTAGTTCCTGACGTATAACAGATGGTAACCGTATCGTCCTCAGAAAGCTCGTCTTCGATTTTCTGCAATTGCTTTTGCCATTTGTCAAGCAGCGCTTCGCCCCGGGCGGTCAGTTCGTCATATACAAAAAAATCCTTGCCCGCGCCAAGACCGGCCCCGGAGACAAGGCCGGGGATTTTTTCGGAAGGCGGGCTGAGCAGAATAAGGAGGGGCTTTTTTACAAGCTTGTCCATAACCTCAAGGGCTTTTTGCAGATTATTTTCGGAGACCAGGAGCGCCCTGGATTCGGAATGATCCAGCCTAAAGATGATTTCTTCGCCGGTGAGTTTTGTCGAAAGGGGAACCGACACACAACCCGCTTTGAGCACGCCGAATTCGCTTATCACCCAGGAAGAACGGCCTTCGGACAGTATAGAAATCGTGTCGTTCTTCTTAAAGCCCTGTTCCAGAAGAGATGCGGCAAAGGCCGAAGAAAGCCGGTCCGTATCCCGATAGCTGTAGGTAACCCAGTCGTCGCCAAGTTTATTACCCAGGTAGGGCTTGGTACCGTATTTTTCTGCTCCCTGATGGAGGAGTTCTATTACTGTCTTCATGATTGTTCCAGTATGCGGCATAAATGTGGCTCTGTCAAGCAAAATGACACTTATTGTAATTTTGCTTGTAAATGCGTTTGCTCAAAAATTGAAGTTTTGGAACAGCCTCAGTTATTCCTGAATTCAGAGTTATGTTGAAGGGGCCCTACGGCAGGTTTTTTCTGATTCTGGTAAGTGAAAGCGCCTTGCCGCTCTGACTGTCCAGTTCGGCGAGTATGCCCTGTACGGTTCCGCTGTTGTCCGCACATTCCATGCGGTAGAGTATCTGGGTGCGTGAACGGTCAAGGCAGATTTTTTTGTTCATGCCTATGATGCTGTCCGCCGGGCCGGTCATGCCCAGGTCGGTGATATAGCCTGTGCCCCCGGGGAGCACCCGCTCGTCGGCGGTCTGGACATGGGTATGGGTCCCCGCAAAGAGGCTTACCCTGCCGTCAAGGTAAAAGGCCAGGGCCTCTTTTTCCTGGGTGGCTTCGGCATGAAAATCAACCAGTATGAGCGGCTTTTCGCCCGGCGGCCCATTGTCCGCGGCCTGCCCGGATAGACCCCGGGGGGCCGCGCCGAATTCGTCCAGGGCCAAAAGCCTGTCCATGGTTCTAAAAGGGCAGTCCGTATGGGGCATGAACTCCCGGCCCTGGATATTGACCAGTATAAAGACCGCCCCGTCCTTTTCGATTTTGGTCCAGCCCCGGCCGGGGCTTCCTTCCGGGTAATTGGCGGGCCGTACTACGCGCGCTTCGCTTTCCAGCACCGGCCAAAATTCCCGTTTTTCCCAGATATGGTTCCCGCTCGAAACCGCGTCGGCGCCGGCGGCGAGTATGCGGCGGAGTTCCGTCTCGGTCATGCCGAAACCTCCGGCGGCGTTTTCGCCGTTTACCGTTATCAGAGCGGCCTGGTATTCGCTCCGCAGGCCGGGAAGGCTTGCTTCGAGGGCCTTTATACCCGGCTCCCCGATTACGTCACCAAGCATGATGACTTTAAAGACCGCCATACGTTTTACCTGGCGTATTCCACAATACGGGTTTCCCTGATAATGGTTACTTTGATACGCCCCGGATATTTAAGATCGTCTTCTATCTTTTTGGCGATCTGTTTTGCCAGGTCCTTGGACTGGTCCTCGCTGACCGTTTCGTTATTGACGATGATGCG
>JAIRTD010000148.1 GCA_031255115.1 Spirochaetaceae bacterium
CCCCTAAACCTGGTTTTTATTACCAAGCGTCTATAGTGGAGGTGGCATACCCGATCCCTTTCCGAACTCGGAAGTCAAGCCCTCTAACGCCGATGATACTGCCTCTCAACGGGGTGGGAAAGTAGGAAGTCGCTTGGTTTTTTTTGTTACTGGAGATTCATACCCATTTTTTCTTTTGTCCACGGAGGTTTTATGAGCAAAAAACTTTTGACCCCGGTAAAACAAGACACAAGGGAACGTATCAAGCGCCGGTTTTTAGAACTCTATAAAAAAACGTCATTAGAAAACATCAAAGTAAGTGATATTATCGGCAGCTTGGGCTTGGCCCGGGGCACGTTTTATTATCACTTCGAAGACGTATATTCCCTTTACGGGGAATGTGAACTGGACATGATACATGTACTCGAAAGCGGCCTGGACGAATTGTTGGTATCCACTGTCAGAAAAGACCACGGGGAACATGTAAAGATTTACAAAGCCTATCTCAAAAAATATGTCGAAAACCGCGGGCTTTTAAAATTCTTTTTAACCGGCTCTGAAGGGCGGCTGTTTAAAGACGTATTGTATGAATCCATGAAAAGAAATTTTAACAGAGTTTTGGAATTTTCTCATATCCCTTCTTTACAAAAGAGGAAGGCCCTGAGCATTTTTCATTCAGGCGGACTACTCGCGCTGCTTTGCGATTGGGTTTTAAACGATTGCAGCGAGCGTCTGGAAGATATCGCGGCCATTCTGGTGCAAATATTGTACCAGGGGATTTACCGGTAATATAAATTCCCTTCAATCTGACAAAATAGTCTTAAATGCGCAATTTTTTCCGGCAAAAACGCCTGTTGTGTCAAAGCTGCCTTGAACCGCAAGTAAAGTATGAACATGTACAAACGCTGCTCCTGGTGTGAAAATAAGGCATACATTTAAGGTTGCTGTTCCAAGATTGAAGTTTTGAAGCGGCCTCTGTTGTTATGAACAATTAATACGAAGAAAGGAGAGGAAATGGGTAACGCGAAAAAAGAGCGAGGTATGACCCGCCGGGAATTTCTGAAAGCCTCTGGCGCTGTAGCAGGAGGCGTGGCGGTAGGCAGCACGGCGCCGGGTCTTTTGACGGGTTGCGCTACTGGTGCTACAGGAGGCCGGGACGAAACAAAAACAGCAGCATCTGTTCCAAAAGACATTGTTGAGACCGTCGACACCGACATCGTCGTTGTTGGCGCGGGCATCTCCGGACTGGCGTGCGCGGTTCAGGCCGCCCAGAACGGTAACAGGGTGCTTGTCCTGGAAAAAGGCGATTTTGTCGGCGGCAACGGCATAGGAACGGAAGGGATTTTTGCTGTTAACTCCGCCATTCAACAGAGACTGGGTATCCATATCAACTCTGTGGACATTGTTGCAAAAGAACTTGAAGAGGCGCAGTACCGGGTCGACGGATCCCTTTGGATCGACCTGATCAATAAGTCCGCAGATAATATAGCCTGGCTGCAGGAAAATGGAGTACAGTTTTCCGGGGTAGTGGACAACTATCATACCGGCTTGTTTCAGACCATGCACTGGTTTAGAGATTCGTCTGCCGCGGCAGCTTATATTCCGCCCATGCAAGCGGCGGCAGAAAACCGGGGCGCCCGCTTCAGGATGAATACACAGGCGGACATGCTGATCAAAAACAACGGAACGATCTCCGGCTTGTATGCCCTCAACAGCGACGGTAAGCACATCAAGATCGATGCCAGGGCGGTGGTTTTGGCTACCGGCGGCATCGGCGCCAATAAGGATCTGCTGGTTAAAGAGGGCTGGGAGAAGAGCAAGGTCGAAGAGATGATGATCCAGAGCGTGGCTACTGTCAAAGGCGATGGCTATAATATGGCTATGGCTGCCGGGGCCAAAGATCACCTCACCAACGGAGCCGATCTGTTTTTTAACGCGATTAGGGCTTTCGGTTTCGATTCAGTGCCGCCCTACGACAGCCCCCTAAACGCCAGTTTAGGCCCGGCGTCAGGCGGTCCGGTTCTCTGGGTGAACCAGGATGCGGATCGTTTTAACAACGAAGGAATAGCCTGGTACAACATGTCGGCACAAGCTACGGCATGCAAAGGCAATCGTGAAACCTATACCGTATTTGATCAGGCGGTTTTAAACACCTACACCACCGATCCGGTCGATGCGGAAATCGTTTCCAAGGCTTTTACTGCTGCCAACGAGGACAGCATTTTCAGGGCCAACGACTTTGAGAGCCTCGCGCGGCATTTCGGACTTGATGTCCAAAATTTCGTGCAAACCGTCAATCGATACAACGACCTTTGCAAATCGGGTAGAGACCTTGATTTTGGCAAGTCTCCACAATTTCTCAAAGCGTTGACTACCCCTCCCTATTATATGGCCAAGCTTATCAATCTCCTGGTCGTAATCGTCGGAGCCATTACAACCAACAAGAGGGCCGAAGTATTGGATGGTGAGCTTAAACCCATTCCGGGCCTGTATGCCGCCGGCGTCGACGGTGCCATGCTCTGGCGAAATGTCTACATGCAAAATATGCCTGGATCGTGTATGGGTAATAATGTGAACTCAGGGCGTAACGCCGCCCGTAGCGCTGCGGCGTTCATCAAGGGCTGACAGCAGATCAGGAGGAGTCCAACCTTATGAGAACAAAAACCCCTGGAGTTCCGCTCCGGGGGTTTTTATTTGTAAAAATAATTTTGTCGGGGGCCAAGCCGTGTTACAATCATTCGGAAACGCGCTCAGTGAATAGCGCGCTTACCTCAAACGGGCCTTGAGCTGGGTGATTTCCTGGGCGCTTAGGCCGGCATGCTGGACGAGGTAGGTTTCTACGACCTGGCCGAGGTTTCTGTCCGTTACCGCATTACCATTGTTCATTTCCTTGAGGATATCCACAATGATGTTTGATATAGACGCATAACGGGCCTCGTTTGGCGTAACGCCGTAATAATTGGCGTAACTTACCATGTAATCTGTCGTGATGTCGGAAAGTTTTGCGCCGGAAAGCGCTTCGAGCAGGGCGCTGACTATGCCGGCCCGGTCCTTGCCTTCGTTGCAGTGGACAAGATAGGGGCCTTCGTTGGCAATCAAGAACTGAAGCCCTCTCTTCAATTTAACGGGAAAATCCTGGCTCTGAAAATCCACACCCATATTGAGGTTGACAACCTTTCCGCTTTTGATAAGGTTGTTGTACCACGGAGACGAAGCTCCCCGCTCCGCGAGTTCTTCATCGCTGTCGGCAAGGTTAATAACGGTCTTGATTCCGGCCGCCTCTGCCAGGGCCGCCGCGTAGGGAGCGCGGGCGTCGCCGAGTATGGGGTTGCAGCTCCGGTACAGCGTTCCTGCCTTTATGGAGCCTGCCTTGACTTCGCGGAAATTGGCAAAGACCGCGTCGCTGGCATAATCAGAACGGTTCCCTGATTTTTCAAGATGGCGGATTTCAAATTCACCAAGATAGGCGCCTTTGTTTGCCATTCTGAGGGTAACGGCGCTGCCGGAGACAATGCCGAAGCGCTCGCTTAAATTGCCGTAGCTGATGGCAAGTTCAAGCTGCCCTGAGTCCGAGTCGGTCAGGACAAGGGTTTTCCCGCGGTTTACATCGCTGTAGGCGCTGACATAGGGGGCTTCTTCGGCAAGGTCCCCTGACAGGATGATAAGGACATCGCCTTTTTCGTATCCTGCCGCTTCACACGCCGAGGCGCTGAGTTTGGTGAGTACAGAGCC
>JAIRTD010000189.1 GCA_031255115.1 Spirochaetaceae bacterium
CCCTTTTTCTGAGACGCATAGGCTATAACGAAAAAGAAAGACCTATCTTTGTTATTGAGCATATCATGAACGGCAAATATTCAGCAAAAATTCTAAAAATCTCTACAGCTCACCATTAAAGAAAAACCCTATCCCGCTCCAAGCTGTTCATACAATTCGTTTCCCTTGTCATCAACAACCATAAATACGGGGAAATCCCTGACTTCGATAAGCCTGACCGCTTCCATGCCCAGCTCAGGGTAGTCGATGATTTTTTGGGAAAGGATGTTTTCCTCGGCGGGGAGGGCAGCGGCGCCGCCTATGGCGCCCAGGTAGAAGCCGCCGTATTTTTTGCAGGCGGCGGTCCAGGCGGGGCTGCGGTTTCCCTTGGACAGGGTTACAAGCGAAGCGCCGCGGGACATGAGTTCGCCGGCATAGGGGTCCATGCGCTGGGCTGTGGTCGGCCCTATGCTGCCGATTATTTTTCCCGGTGGTGTAGCGGCTGGACCAGCGTAGTAAATGGGGTGTTCAAATATATACGGCGGAAGTTCTTTGCCTTCGCTGATGAGGGTATGCCAGTTAAGGTGGGCAGCGTCGCGGGCCACGATGAGTTTGCCGGAAAGCAGGATTCGGTCGCCGGTTTTAAGGCCGCTTAGATCCGCGCGGATTTCCCGCATAGGCCGGTTCAAATTTATGAAGGCCGGGCTGCCGCTTTTGCCATCCTTCAAACTATTGGACATGTTGTTATCCGCCGCGCTGCCAATGTACCGGACGCCGTGTTGTTGGAGCCAGGGGCCGGGTTCTTCGACGAGGTCTTCGAGGTAAGTTCCTGATGCGTCTATATAGCCCAGCATATTCCGGTGGGCCGAACAGGAAACGCCTATAGAAACAGGGCAGGAGGCGGCGTGCCGGGGAAGGCGCAGGACACGGACGTCAAGGAGCAGGTGCTTGCCGCCAAACTGCGCGCCGAGGCCGGTCTTGCGGCCAATTTCCATTATTTGGTCTTCCCAATACCGGTCCCGTCTGATCCAGCCTTTTGACCGGGCTTCGTCCTTGCTTTCGCCCGGAACAAAGTCCGGCGCGTAATCGAGAATTTCGCTGGTGGCCAGTTTGAGTACTTCAAGATTGAATTCGGGGCTCTGTCCGCCAACAACAAGGGCAAGGCGGTACGGGGGGCAGGCGGCGGTTCCAAGGAGGGATATTTTTTCTTCAAGAAAAGCCCTAAAGGCTTTTTCTTCCAGCAGGGCCTTGGTCATGGCAAAATACGCGGTCTTGTTGGACGAGCCTCCGCCTTTGGCAACAAACAGAAAGCGGTAGGCAGGGCCGTTGGCGCTGTCAGGGCCTCCGGCGTCATCGGGGTTGCCGGCGTCGTCGGGGCGGTTGGCGCTGTCAGGGCCTCCGGCGTTGTCGGGGCTGCCGGCGCTGTCAGGACAGGCAAAAATATGGCTCTGGACCGGGAGATTGTCGCCGGTATTGTACTCGTCAAAAAAAGAAGTTGACGCAACCATTGAGGCGCGGAGCCTGTTTTCTTTGTACGCTGCGGCGGCCCCGGCGGAAAGTTCTTCCTCGTCATCAAAGGCGGTAACGGCGCTGTTATCCTTCCAGCCGTAGACCGAAGCGGTTCCTGTATCCTGGCACAGGGCAAGTTCTCCCCTGGCGGCGATTTCGGCGTTCTTCAACATAGTCCCAAGAACAAGTTTTTCGTTTGCCGATGATTCGCTGTCGTTGAGCGCGGCAACAAGAAGGCCAAGATGACTTTCCCGCATATAAAAGGCGATTCTCTTAAACGCCTCACAGGAAAGGGTCTTGAGCAGCCCAGGTGGAAGAAGCAGCCGGTCGTTTATCAGTCTGGGTTTTTCAGCATCAAGAGCGCTAAACCGGGTATGGTTAAACGCGCTGAGTATGAGCTTCCGCATGATGCCTCCTAATCAAGTTCCAGTATATCCCACACGGTCGGGCTTTCCTGGCCCAGCCGCCAGAAGCCTATGGACTTGACTCCCAGGGAACGGTACATTTCCATACGGACCGAAAGGGAAAAATCGTCTTCGTAAAAAACCGTAACCGAGACCG
Source organism: Spirochaetaceae bacterium (assembly GCA_031255115.1). Classification (GTDB taxonomy): domain Bacteria; phylum Spirochaetota; class Spirochaetia; order Treponematales; family Breznakiellaceae; genus JAIRTD01. Next base: position 2,050 of record JAIRTD010000189.1, read on the forward strand.
GAATTTCGTAACTAAAGGTGGGTATGCCCTCTGAACGGCGTATCTGGCGTACGTCGTTTTCCCGCTTGATGCGTTCTATGCCGGAAAAGATATAGGCCCTGGAAGGGTTGGTGTTTCCCCAGGCCCTGCCGTAAAAGGGGATGCCCATGATGAGTTTTTCTTCTCCCACCACACTAAGAGCGTAGGAAGCCACCGACCTGCACCAGCGCATCGAGGCGATGGGGCCGGGGGCGCTTCCTGACCAGTGTTCATCATAGGCCATGACCAGGATACGGTCTACAAGGGGTTTTATTCTTGTATAATCGTATACGTCGTTTTGTATGGTCCTGCTCCGCGCTGGAAGGGCGATAGTGAGCATCCTCCCCTCCAGCCCGTTTTTTAGTTCAGAAAGAAAGGACCTAAAGGCCCCTCCGTCCCTGGCCGGAACATATTCAAAATCTATCTGCAAGCCGTCGTAGTTTTGCGCGGCGTCAAGCAGATCAGATACAAGCGCACGCCGCGTGGCGCTGCCTTCTTCAAGCACAAAGTGCGTAAGGGAACGGCTGTTACAGGCCACCACCATGTGGACCCTGCCCATATACCGCGAAATATTCCGCCTGTTGGGTACATCGGTAAGTTTGCCGTAACTGTCGATTTCGGCGCCAAAATACCCCACGTCCGAAACAGGATATTCAAGATCCAGATCTTCTTCCTGGCCGGAAATAAGATAGCCCCAGATTTCACCAAAAGAAGAAACCGGAAGCGCCTCGGTATATGGAGGGATTTCTACTTCGGCCAGCGACTCTTCTTCGTCCGCCGCCGCGTCCTCTTCGCCGGCCGTTTCGGTCATATCCATACCGGTGTCAGGAAGCAGGGGCTCAGAAGTTGAACGGCACGAAACAGCCAAAAAAGCCGCCCAGAAGACGGCACAGGCACAAAGACAATACGCCTGTTTGCGCAAATATGAGACCTTCATACTTTCTAATATCGGAGGCCTGGAAGATAAGTATTATACTCCATAGAAACCAGATAATTGTTACCTTGCGGCGTATGTGTTGACATGATTTTTACGGAGTTATACCTTTAGTGCAATGTTGATTTCAATAAGAGAGCTTTGGAAAACTTATCCCATGGGTAAACTTGCGGTAGATGCCCTCAAAGGGATAAATCTTGAAATTTCTTCCGGCGGGTTTATTGCCGTGGCCGGAGCTTCG
>JAIRTD010000087.1 GCA_031255115.1 Spirochaetaceae bacterium
GAAGTGGGGATAGACAAAGTGCTTTCCGAAGTGCTGCCCCAGGACAAATCCAGCGAGGTAAAAAGGCTGCAGGAATCGCCTGTACACGAAAAAAAGCGCCGGTTCTTTTCCAAGACAACGGAGGCCGGGCGGCGCTTTGTTGCCATGGTCGGAGACGGCATTAACGACGCTCCGGCGCTGGCCCAGGCCGATGTCGGCATCGCCATAGGCAGCGGGACAGACGTAGCCATGGAAAGCGCGGATATCGTGCTTATGCGGAGCGATCTTTCCGATGTCGCCACGGCGATCAATCTGAGCAAGAAAACCATCAGGAATATCAAGCAAAACCTGTTCTGGGCCTTTGGCTATAATATCCTGGGCATACCTGTAGCGGCAGGCGTTCTGTATCTCTTTGGAGGGCCGCTTCTTAATCCGATTTTTGCCGCCGCGGCAATGAGCATGAGTTCCGTCTCGGTACTGACCAACGCGCTGCGTCTTAAACGCTTTAAGCCCGGCCCGGCAATACGGAACTAAACGGCAAAAGGCGCTTTGTTTAGTCCGCGTGTTTGCAAGGCTTCAATATCAACCGTATTGAAAGTCTACCTTGTCAGGTTTACCAGGGCCGTTGACAGCGCCGGTATATAGGTTACGAGGAACACCACCACAAGCTGAATAAGCAAGAAAGGCAGAACAAAGCGGCAGATTTCCATAAAGGGCCTTTTAAAACGGTAACTGGCAAGGAACAAATTCATTCCTACAGGAGGCGTGAGGAAGCCGACTTCAAGGTTAATAATGAAGATGATGCCCAGGTGAACCGGGTCTATGCCGTAGGCCTGTCCCAGGGGCACGATGAGGGGCAGTACCACGAGTATGGCCGAAAAAATATCCATAAGGCAGCCCACCACGAGGAGGGCAAGGTTGAGGAGCAGGAGGAAGACGTATTTTGATTCTACCGCCGCCTGCATCCAGCGGGTAAAATTTTCCGGGACCCGGGTATCGATAATGGCGTAGGAGAGGGCCTTGGCCATGGCAAGTATGGCGAGCACCCCTCCTATGATGGGTATGGCCTTAAAGAATACCTTTACCGTACCGGCAAGGCTTATGTCTTTGTGGATGAGTACTTCGGCGATAAATACATAGAACACCGATACGGCGCTGATTTCCACCAGCGACAGGAGCCCGGAAAAGTAAAGGGCGATAAGCACAACCGGAAGCAGTATTTCAAAGGCGGCGTTTTTAAGGGAAAGGGCGGCCTTTGAAAATTCAAAAGTCCCGGTAGGTATTTTTACTTTGCGGGAGGCGCTGACGCCAAAGACTATCATGGATATGACCAGAATAAAACCGGGAATCAGCGCGCCTATAAAATAGTGCAGTATGCTTGTATTTATCGTCTGTCCCATAAAATGAAGAATCGTATTGGAGGTCGAACCGACCAGTATGATGGGAAGGCTCGGCGGAAAGAGCAGCCCTATGCAGCCGGAGGAGGTAAGCAGTCCTATGGAAAAACGATCGGGATACCCGGCTTCGGTTAAGATCGTATAGAGCAGTCCGCCCAGGGCCAGTATGGTTACTCCTGACGCGCCGGTAAAAGAAGTAAAGAAGGCGCAGATAATTACCGTCGCGATTATCATGCCGCCGGGTATCCAGCCGAAAAGGCTCCTGAATGTATGGACCAGCCTTTCACCGGCCCTGCTTTCCGAGAGAAAGAAGCCGGTCAGGGTAAAGAGGGGTATGGCGATGATGTCAGTGTCGGTAAGGGCCGAATAGATCTGTATGGGCACCGCCTCAGGTTCGCCAAAGGCCGCCTGGAGTATGATCATGGCTATGCCGCCTATGGCGATAAAGACCGGCGAACCGGCCAGGGCTGCCAGTATAAAGAGCAGTATGACCGGAACCTTGATAAGATGGGCCGTGTCGTACAGAAAATCAAGCCAGAACACAACGGGCTGGGGAGGAGAGAAAGCCCAGAGCAGCTTGGCAATGGCCGGCAGGGCGCAGGCCGTCCCAAGGAGCAGGGGCAGTACGCATAACAGGGGCCGCGCCTTTTTTACCGGAAGGGCCAGGGCCATGCGGACGGCCATGACCGCATAGGCCAGGGGCATGGCAAGGGCAAAAACACGGCTGGGGATAAAACCCGCCAGGCGGCCCGAAAGCCCGTACCTGAGAAAGGACGCCGAATTCCAGGCAAGGAGGCTGAGAAGAAAGGCGGAGATAAAACCGCTTATGAGGCCCAGGATATTTTTTATTTTTTCGTTTTTTATATACTGAACCACGGCGATGGAAATATGTTCTTTTGATTGTGTGGTAATCATGGCGGCAAAGAGGCCGAGCACGAGAAAGATATGGGCCATGATCGCCTTGGCGGACGGAATGGTCAGGGAAAACTGACGAAGCAGGGCTTCCAGCGCGGGGATAAGGGCGAGAAAGGCAAGGGCCGCGCAGCAGATGCCGCGTTCGGCCAGCGACGCGACCCGGACAAGAGACAGCCTTTTTCCGGCGTTTTGTTCCATCAGGGCTGCCCGCCCCGGTGTTGCCTTAGTATGGCGTCTATTTTCTGGTATATGCCCCGGTCAAAGGTAGTGCCCAAAAGACCGGGTACGGCTTTTCCTATCTCGCTGGTCCACAGTTGTTCCTGCTCCGCGCTGAGGCGATTGATGGTCAGACCCAACTGGCTCATGACTGTAATGGAGTTATCCACAGTCCGCTGCATGGAAGCGTCAAGTTCGGCGGCGATTCTCCGCGTCGCCCTGAGCATCTCTTCCCGGTGCCGGGGGTCGATTTTTTCCCAGGTAACCTTGTTCATCACAATGCCGCCGAGGAAGGGCGCTATATTGATTGAAGCCATGTTCCTGAGGGTGATGTACAGCCTGTAGGCCGCTACAGCCGCCGGGCTCTGATACACCGCCGTGATGGTCCCGCTTGCCATCTTTGCGGCTACATCTACAATGTCTGTTTCTACAAGCTGGAAGCCCATGGTTTTGAACACCGTATTAAGACCGCCTGCCTCGGAGTTGGTGGCGAGCCGCATTCTCCGTAAATCATCAGGAACAAAAACCGGATCCCTCGAAAAAATATTGACCCAGCCGGCCTTGGACCAGGCTATCATCACATAGTCTGTAGAGTCGTTTATCCGGGCCTCAAAATCGCCCTGGACTTCCCTCAGCACCAGGTCGAGTTCGGCGTCATTGCGGATGAGGAAGGGGCAGCTTACCGTAAGGATAGCCGGGTTGATGGCGCTAAGGCCGAAGGTGGTAAAGACCGCCGCCTGTATCTGGTTGGTGTCAAGGGACGAGAGCATCTTTGCCTCTCCGCCTTCCGTCCCGCCGTGAAGCACCCGCACCCTGATCTGGCCGCCTGATATTCTTGTCCATTCGGCGGCGATGCGGTTAAGGCTTGTTCCCCAGAGGGAATTTTCGGGGACAGGCGAGGCGATTTTGATCTCGATGGTATTGCCCTGGGAGCTGCCCCGGCCCCGCTGGGCAAAAAGAGTCGCCGGGATCAGACATAAAAAAACCAGCGCAACAATACATATTCTGTTATGTTTCATACATACACTCCTTAGTACGCTTCATATGGAGAAGGTAAAAACGAAAAATATTTATAGGCATGGTCAAGGAGAAAGCGGGCCTTCCTCTTTGACAATACGTTCATGAGCCGTATGGACGGCTCCGCGTCTTCGTCAACGGCCAGGGCCTGTTCCAGCTTTTCTGTAAAGCCTTCGTAATCCTGTACGGGAACGCAGATGGTCTGGGCATAGGCCACATAGGGACCGGCGGAACGTCCTCCTGTTTTTTCAAGCGCTTTGTCAAAATGGAATTTGGCCTTTTCCCGGTCGCCGCCGAGAATTTCAGGCAAAGAACCGTAAAAGAGAATGTAAAATTCATCCAGGGCCGATACGTTAAAGTCCGGGTCAAGCTCATAGGCCCTTTTCATCATCTTCTCAAGGGTACCTATCTTTGCCCCCAGTTCAAAATCAAAGATATCGAGGGCATAGGCCGAGAGTATACCCGCGGTGGTCCAGTAGAGCAGGGGGACATCGTCTTTTTTCATCTTTGCGAGATAAGGCTCAACGGCTGTTTCACCGGCGCTGGAAAACCCCGGATATTTATTGTCCAGCGCCCGGTAGAGCAGGGCAGCCCCCCTGAGGTAGAGCTGCCTGGCCCTTTTAAGCTGCGCTTCTTTTTCGAGGTAGTCCTCGTTGTCGAGCATTTCGGCGGGAGACTGGACATAGGCGTTGGAGTACATGATAAAAAGGGAACCGGTGGTGAGGAGCAGGCCCTGGTGATCGGGGTTGCTTACAAGCAGAGTCTCGTACATTTTTATGGCAAAGGGGAGGGCGTCTCCCACAAGTTCAATATCGTTGTCGCCGGTAAAAGCCTCGGTACTGCCCCCGCCGCCCATCATGTCCGCCGCCTTTTTCATGGCCAGGCGGTTGATGGAGCAGGACGCGCATGTTAAAAAAACAAGACCTATAAAGGCCCCTGTCCTGAGCATGGCCGCCAGGGTGGAATTCCTTTTTGTATTACCCATTCAATACTCCTTTTTTATACAGGCCGTAAATAGTTCCATACAGACCCGCGCGTCGTCCATGGCCCGGTGCGCTTCTTTTATATCGATGCCGAACTCTCCGGCCAGGGCCTGGAGTTTATAACTCGTCCTTCCCGGAAACACTTCCCTGGCAAGGGCAAGGGTATCGACAATACGGTTGGGAAGCTCCCTGAACGGAGAACTAAAGCAGTCCGCCTGTTCCGGCCCGCCGTCTTCCCAAAGCCCTCCCTGAGAACCGCAAGGCGCTTTGTCGCCTTTATAATACCGTTTAAGGCCCTCGTTGATAAAGCCGCAGTCAAAGGAGGCGTTATGGGCCACCAGAATACTGCCCGCTATAAAACGCAAAAAATCAGGCAGGGCTTCTTCGAGCGGGGCCTTGTCCTTTAACATCACGTCGTCTATGCCGTTTATCCTGCTTGCCCCGGGGGGCATGGGTATGCCGGGATTTATCAGAACCGAAAAACGCGAAGTAACGCCCAGACGGTCAAATTTAACGGCGCCCAGTTCGACAATACGGTCGGTCCCGAGGTAAAGGCCGGTGGTTTCAATATCAAAGGCCGTAAACGCCGCGCCCTCCCGAAAGGCTTCCCCGGCCCATTCAAAATCACCCATCGGTCCTCTTCTCGCGTCCCCTCATTCGCCTATGACTTTGCGTATGTCCTGTTTTATCGCGTTAAGCTTTTTGGCTGC
>JAIRTD010000198.1 GCA_031255115.1 Spirochaetaceae bacterium
TCGGAAAAGTCCGTCACGGGACAAACAACCACTATATATAGTGTTCATAAAGAACACTATACACTATATGTAGTGTACTGCGAGGTCGGAAAACACTTTTCCGACAGCCTCGTTAAGCGCAGTTGGGGCGTACTCCATTATTTTTTATATGTATCTTCTTGTTTTATTTTTATATTCAATATATTTATCTCCAAATTTTTTTAATAAAAAATCCTCTTCTCTTATTATTTGTAAATGTATTCCTATAATTGTACCTATTGCCAATAATGTAAAAACTATGTTTGGATATATTAACATTATTCCTATAAAATATATGTCCATAAACAAAAATACTGGATTCCGTGAATATTTAAACATCCCGTCTGTTATTAAGTCATTTGAATTATTTTCATCAATTCCTATCCTCCATGATTTTCCAAATGAAATTAACGCCAGAAAAAATATTATTAAACCAATGTAACAAAGCACTATTCCCATTATTTTCCTTGTGCTTGTTCCAATAACCCATACTTTTATGCCTCTTTTATATAACAATAAGGTTCTGCCAAGAAACAAAATATAGAAAATTACCAAACTTATAATTACAAATATATCAATATATGTCCATATAAACCCCTTAAAATGCAATTTATTCTATTATTTTTCTTTTGTCAACTAGCGGCAAAGCCGCCCGCCTCCCCCGCAAAGCGGGCTCCTGGATGATTGATTCTATGCTTTTTTTCTGAAAAATGATATATTCATTTGTATGAATATTGCCTTTGGTCACACAAACATGGATCTGGACTGCCTTGGATCCCTCATTCTCGTCAAGCGGATATTCCCGGACTTTGTCCTGGTACGGAGCAACCTCATCCATCCCGCGGCGCGGACTATCTATGATTTTTACAGCGAGTATTTTGAATTCCTCGAACCTTCTGATTTAAAGGGCAGCCATATAGAAAAGATCATCATTGTCGATACCGGCCGGGCCGACAGGGTAAAAGAATATTTTAACCATATACGAAATTCGGACCCGGAAATTACGGTCTTTGACCATCATCCGCGGGACTCCGCCGATATACTTGGCGCCCAATACCAGGGCATGCTCCTCGGTTCCAATACTTCGTTCCTTTGCAAGCTCGCCAGGGAACGGGGCATAAAGCTCAGCGGCGAAGAAGCCACTATTGCCCTTACGGGAATTTACGCCGATACCGGACAGCTCATCTACGAGAATGTCAGGCGGGAAGATTACGAGGCCGCGGCGTACTGCCTCGAGATGGGTGCGTCGCTCAAGCTGGTAAAATCGTTTCTCGAAACCATCAAGGAGGACCGCCAGATGACCGTGCTGCACCAGCTCCTCCGCACCGGCGGCGTGCAGGATATACAGGGACATTCCATACTGTTAAGCTATCTTGAACTTGACGAAAACATCCCCGGCCTTGCCGCGGTGGTAGAAAAAATCATGTCCCTGGAAAACCCCGACGCTTATTTCGCCGTATTTTTTATTCTGAAAAACAAAAACGTGCTTCTCATCGCAAGAAGCCAAAAGCCCAGAATAGACCTGCACGAACTGCTTTCGACCTTTGGCGGCGGCGGCCACCAGATGGCAGGTTCCGCAAAGCTGGAGAAGCAGGACGGCAGGGCCTTTCTCGAAGAATTTACCGCGTATCTCGAAACGTCCCTCAGCCCGGCAACCAGGGTCAGGGACATAATGATCCGCGAGGTTCACAGCATCAACGAAAACGCTTCCCTGCTTGAGGCTTCCCGTCTCCTTGAGAGCATTGAACATACCGGCGTTCCCGTGCTGAACGCAGACGGCGCGTTGACCGGTTTTATCAGTCTCAGGGATATTATGAAAGGAAGAAAAGCCTCCCTCATGCAGGCGCCGGTCAAGGCCTTTATGACCAGAAACCCGGTTACTTCTGACGGTTCCCATACCATGCGCGAAATAGAACGGATTTTTTTTAAGTACCGGATAAGCCATCTGCCGGTGGTCGAGGACGGAAAACTCTCCGGCCTTGTAACCCGCTGGGACTATTTAGAGTACAAAAAGAACCAGAGCGCAAGCGGAACTAACGGAAGGTAAACCTAAGTCCCGCGGCAAAGCGCCAGCCTTCGGCGGCAGGCAGGTCCTCGCCGCTCCAGAGCTTGTACAAGGGGAACCAGGCGCGGAGATCAAAACCCAGAAGAAATTTTTGGCTTGCCGCAAAATCCATGCCCAGACCGGCAGTAGGAAAAATCCAGCGGCCCTTGCCCCAGAAATAAGAAGCGGTACGGGATGTTTCTGTAGAAGCCGCGTCTTTGTCCGCGCCCTCAAGGCCCCCGGCTATGAGGCAGAGTCTCATGTCGGCGGCAAGCCCGCCAAAGGCCCTGAACCACACCGAGGGACTGAGTTCCTGGCGGTACACGCCCTGAAAACCCAGCACAAAGCCTATGACCCTGGTAGAACGGTTTTCTTCGGCATAGGGATAGGGCCACTTTGCGTTGTCAGGAAAGCCGTAATGGGTGCTGTACAGATCCAGCGAGGTCTCAAGAAAAAGCCGCTCCATAAGGGCATGGGTTGCCGAAACGCCAAAGGAGCCCAGTATGGGCATGGGATCCCCTTCAAGGCCGTTATCCTCAGGAATCACCAGGACCGAAGCCTTGATCGACCAGACCGGATTTCCAAGTATCGCCTGGGAAAAAAGAGACGGGGCAAGACCTGCAAAGAGGAAGAAAAAAAGAACACGTGGACCTATTCTTTTCATACCCTATACTATATCGCAAGCAGGGGCCTTTGTCAGGGGTGCATGCGTGTTTGATTCGTGGTAAGGATTTACTACTCCGTTGCTTGCGGCGGGGGTTTATTCGCGGGGGGCCGGTCCTTCTACCACCATAAACCCGGCCGCGCCTACGGAAAGGCCGTCCTGTTCTTCCCAGAGGGCGATAAGCGTTGTGCCAAGAAAGGCAAAGCCCGTATACACATAGGATTCGGGCAGGGGCGGCAGGGAAAAATCCCCGGAGCTTCCGTCCGGTCCGGCATAGACGCCGCGTCCGTCAGGGAGCGCCGCGTAGGCGCTGCTTCCGTCCCACCAGGCAACCGGTTCCGCCGCGCCAGGACTTTCCGGCGAGACGTTAAGGGCAAAGTGGCGGGGCATGGGCCAGAGGGGGGAGAGTGCCCTGGCAACGAGAAAGCTCCGCTTGTCTGAAAGAGCGGCAAGCCTTGTAAGGGCCCTGGCCAGGGCTTCTGGCGCGGAATCAATACCCAGGGGAAGTCCGGCATTCTGAAAGGTCCCAACGCTGCCCGGTTCCGGCGCGGCGCTTAAATCAGATGTAATGTAATAATTCCGCGCGCCCTTTTCGGTGTTTTTCTGTACGCCCCGGAAGTGCCACTTCTGGTCATTACCCAATCTAAGCTGTTCCAGATCCCAGCCCTCAGCGGAAGCAAGCGAAGAAAAAGCCGGTATCTCCAGGGCCTCCAGGGCGGGGTACTCCCTGCTTACGCCAAAAACCCTGGGTTCAGGCAGCGGGCCTGCCGCGTCAGAGAAAAAATCATCCCGGTAAAGAAGCGCGGCGGGCCTTTCCTTATATGGAAAGAGGGCGGCAATGCTAAACCGGGACCAGTAATCCCCATCAACAAGGGCGTACAGGGCAAGCCTTGTCTCATTTTGGCTGCGGAATACGAGTAAGCCGCTCCGGTTGACTGCCAGCGTCAGTTCCCCTTCCCCGGCCAAAAGGCCCGCGCCATGACGGGAAAGCGGCCAGGGAACATAGGGCGGGGCCGAAGCGGCAAGAGGGCCGTCAATATGCTCGGGCCCCGCGTCGCCAAATTCAAACCAGAGCGGATTGGCCCCGGAAACAAGAATCAGATCAGGCTCATCATTATCCCATGAGCGCGGGGCTGCCTTGCCCTGCGCCCCGGAATCCCCTGCCTTCTTACAGGAGACAACGATTCCTGTTGTACATAGCAGCGTTAAAACCAACAGAATACCGGCAAGGGGGCTTTTTTTAAGGTCCATATCCCAGTGTATTCCATGCCGTCTCTTGTCTCAAGGCCAGGGCTTCCACACAAAGCCTGACTGTGATACCTTTGCCGTTCCCTGGGGCGAAACCAGGGTATCCACCCAGGAGGCGGTTTTAAGCTCCCAGTTTGCGTCTCCGGTGGGAAGCGCGGCAAAGGGATTTGAAGCCGCCCAGGGACCTGCGGCGGGAACCGGCGTTGTAAGGCTGCCCGTATACGCCGAAACAAGCCGCCGCCGGTCAAAGCCCGAAGCGGCTGTTTTTTCGGCCACGCCGGCCCAGTCGACAAGCCAGGGATTGGCGCGGACTTCCGCGGAAAGCGCCGTAGACCCGCTGCTTTCATCCAAAAAAAGCCGCCTGAAACGGGGCCAGTCAAAGCGTTCCGGGCTGCGGGAACTCCCCCAGGCCAGGCGGGCAAGTTCCCGGTAAAAAAAGGCGTCTATCCCGCCCTGCCAACTGAGCATGATCTTGTCTCCTGAGCAGTCAAAGGGTACTATGGCCCCGGCCGGGCGGAAAATTCCTTTTTCGAGCTCCCTGCCCGGCCAGGAAGGCCAGGCAAAAACCGGAGCGGCCCAGAGGCCGGTTTCGATGCTGATGAGCGTATCCCCCGCAGCCTGGGGAATATGCTCCTCGCGCCAGGTTCCGCCGCTGTCTATCCATTCGACATGCCAGGACGGAGGACCGAGAAAGCCCCAGGACTCAGGTAGTGGCGGCGCCTTCAATATATAGGCCCTGGGAATAAGCGGCCCCGAGCAGGAAAACAGCTCCGGCAGGAGGAACAGAAGCGCCAGAACCGGCCCACAGAGGCCCAACATACGGCGGCCTGACACGCCCGGCCCGCGAAGGCTTGACACACGGCGGCCTGACACGTTTGAACGCCTGAGGCCCGGCCCGGAAGGACCCGGTTTTTCTGAAAAACCCGGAAAAAAACCTGTGATATAATTCATATATAGTATAAGGCCCCATGCTGAAGATTGCTTGAGAAGATTGCTTTAATTATCAAAATAGTTCATACTTCATATAATATGCCGGAAGTACAAGAGTATATCCAGCTTCATGCCCAGGCGCTTGAAGTCCGCCAGCGCTGGCTGGAAAAAACAGAACTGCCCCGTCTCAAGGAAGAGTTTCGCGCCTTCCAGAATTCTTTCGCGAATATCTACCAGATATTGCTTAAAAAGGGCATACTGCAGGAAGACCCCTATAAGCAGGAAGCCAAGATAGGCGAACTGGAAGCCCTTCCCGCAGGGCCATTCAGCGAAACAAAAAAAACAGACGAGCTTTCCTTGCGTCTTTCCAACTATGACAACCAGCTCGACTTTCTCGTCAACTTTTACCAGTTTTCGAGTGAATTTCTTACCCTGGACAGGATCAAACGCATTGTAGGACTGGTTAAATACGTTGACTGGACCCATTTTACCAGCGCCGCGTCAAATCCCACGACCAAGGTCCTGGCCGAACTCCTTGGTTCCCTAAAGAGCAGCGCGGACCAGATGTCAACAACCATTATCGGAGACTCGCTGACCATTATCCAAAAAGCCACGATAAACGTCATGGCCATACTCAAGGAACTTGCCGCTTACCAGCGCGAATATATCAAGGGCCAAATACGGGAAAAAATATGCGGCGAATTGCATTTTGCCCCTGACGCGGGACTTTCCAAAAAAGCCGAAATACTCGCCCAGATCAAAAAGAAATATCCCGCTGCCCTGGGCATGCATTTTTCGACCGAAATAACCGAAGAGCTTATAAACGAAGACTATACTCCCCAGGGCAAGGCACTGCGGGAACAAATCCTCAAAACCCTTGCCCTGCCTGACGACAAACCAAAGATTCAGAAAAAACAGCTTTCTTTTAAAGCCTCCCTCGTCGACGGGTTTCATGCTTTAGGTTCGGTCTCCCAGACCCTGGCCGAGATAATGGCCAAAATAGACGAGAACAATGTCATTATGGAAAACGTAAAAAAGGGTTTCTGGGAAAAATTACGCAAAATATTGAAGGAAGCAATGCACAAGCCTCCTGAGCCGGTGATCTACAGGCTCCAGTACCAGGACCCCGTCAAGGGGACCAATATGAGGGAAGAAGTAAATTATTATGCCCTCAAGGCCGATCTCGAAAAGAAAATCCGCGTTACCGCCGCCTTTCGCTCGAGGCCCGGAGCGTCCCGTTTTGAATCAATGGCAGAGGAGCAGCTCCTGGCCCTTCTCAGCAAAAGTATCCAGGAAATACAGAGCGTCCACAAAACACTTTCGGCCCTGGATGAATATTTTAAGGCCGAATCCCCGGCCGAAGTACGGGATAAAATCAAGGGAATAAAACCAGAACTTGCCACCATAAAAAATTCCATCGTAAACGCAAATCAGAAGCGCTATGAATACAGCGCCCAGAAAGAAGAAGCCGAACAACTTAAAAAGCTCGGCATTGAAAGCGTATAAACAATTGTCTTGGGGGAGCTGTATGCAGCATAGAGTCATACATACACGGTCCGCACGGAAAGGCGTGGGCCTTTCGCTGGCGATTCTGCTGATCTTCGCGTCCTGCGCGACGGACAGAAAAAGCGCTCCGCCGGAAGCGCCCCAGCTTCCCGAAGAAGCGCCGGTCCGGCCGGAGATTCGGGACCGTACCGAACTGAGCGTGGTATTTTCCAGCGGCGAGCTGGAGCTTGATTTTCGTAAATCCTATCTGGCAAACGAAGCCCAGCTTTTTACCGCCCTTTACGAGGGCCTTTTTTCCTACCACCCCTTTACCATGGAACCGGTTCCCGCCCTGGCCTCGGAGTGGAGGCTTTCGGATGACAAAAAAACCTGGACCTTTACCATACGGGAAAACGCCCGTTACTGGAACGGCGAGCCCGTACTGGCCGGGCATTTTCGCAGCGCCTGGCTTTCCCTCCTGGAGCCGAACCGGGATTCGCCCTACTCTTCCCTCTTTGACCTGATACAGGGCGCGCGGGATTACCGTCTGGGCATACAGGGCGACCCCGACACGGTCGGCATAACAACGCTTGACAGCCGCACCCTGGTCGTAACCCTTAACGCGCCGGCTTCGTTTTTTCCCAGCATGCTCTGCCATCACTCATTCAGCCCCATACACCCTTCCATGCTTGCCGAGGAGGACTGGTCGGACAAGCCGCCTGTTTCAAACGGCCCCTTCTATATCATCGAACAAGACGCCGAGCGCATGCTTCTTGCCAGAAACGAACTGTACTGGGATTCGGCGCGGGTAAGCCTCAAGCGCCTTGTTATACGCTTTTCCGATACCCCCGAAGAAGCCTCGGCTTTCTGGAACTCAGGCGAGGCCCGCTGGATAAGCGGCGATGTTGACCTTGAGGCCCTGCGGGACAGAAGCGGCCTCATGGTAAACGCCATGTTTGCCACGCATTATTACTTTATACGTTCAGCCAGGGAACCCTGGACCGACCACCGTATCAGAAAGGCCCTTTCCATATCCCTGCCCTGGGCGGAAATCAGGGAAGGCCACTACCTTCCCGCAAAAACCCTCATCTATCCCATACCCGGATACCCCAAAATCACCGGTATCGAAGAAAGAGACCTCATCGAGGCAAAAAGACTGCTGGAAGAAGCCGGGTATCCGGACGGAGAAGGCCTCCCCGAACTGGTGATGCGCCTTACCCCTTCGGAAGAAGCCGGACGCATAGGCGGCCTCATGGCTTCAACCTGGATGGAAGAACTGGGCCTTAAAGTCAGAATAGAAGTCGTACCCTTTGAACGCTACTTTCAGGCCCTCAAACGCGGCGACTACGATGTAGGTTCGTCGACCTGGATAGGCGATTTTGCCGACCCCTATACCTTTCTCCAGATGTGGCGCAGGGATTCCAACCTCAACGACGCCAAATACAACGATGACGATTACGAAGGCCTCATCGAAGAATCAATGGCCGCCGAGGGAGAAGAACGCTGGAAACTCCTGGCCGAAGCCGAGGAACTCCTCCTTGAGCGGGGCTCCGTGCTTCCCATCTCCTTCAGCCCCGCGCTGAATATCATTGACACGGACGAGATTGACGGCTGGTTCCCCAACGCCCTTAACATACACCCTTTTAAGTACCTTTCGTTTAAGGCCTTTAAGCCCCTGCCCGGCGTGGTACAGGCCCGGCAAAGCGCTAATGCCTTATTGTGAATACCTGCTGTTTATGCTATAGTAAACGATAATGAGCAAAGCAAAGACCTTTCATGTGAACCAAAAGATCGTATACCCCAGTCAGGGGGTTGGGGTTGTTACAGCCGTACAGGATAAGCTCTTCAAAAGTCAGAAAATCCCCTATTACATGATCTATCTTGAAGTTTCCGACATGACCATCATGGTTCCGGTCGGCAAAGCGGAAGAACTGGGCATACGGCCCATAGTCCACAAGGACGAAGCCCTCAAAGCCCTGGACCTTATCAGCGAAGAGTACGAACCCATTCCTTCGGACTGGAAACTCCGGTATCAGATGAACCTTGACCTCCTTAAAAAGGGAAGCGTCATGGACATAGCCACCATAGTCCGTTCTCTCTACCACCGGAGCAAGGTTAAAGAACTGCCCATACTGGAACGCAAACTCTATGATTCGGCCCTCAAGCTCCTTGAAGATGAAGTTTCGTTTTCCCTCAAAAAGCCCAAGGAAGAAGTTGAAGCCCTGATCTTTGCCCGTCTGGAATCCAAATAGGCCATGATAGCCGCGCTTATCTGTGCAGCAGGCTCGTCAACGCGCATGGGAGGCCTTAAAAAGGAGTACCAGATACTTCCCGGGGCCTTTGACGGCGAAAAAAAGCCCCTTACCGTACTTGGCGCGGCGGTTTCCGCCTTTGCCGCCATTCCCGAAATAGGCAGTATCGTTATCGCCATAGCCCCCAACAGTCCCGAAGAAGAAGCCCGCCGGGCACTGCCTTCCGCCCTGTTCCTTGCGGACGCCCTGCCGCCTGTTCATTTTGTACAAGGCGGCCCCACCCGCCGCGCTTCGGTACATTTGGCCCTTGAGTTTCTAAAAGCCCACAGCCCCTCCCAGGTGCTTATCCATGACGGCGCGCGGCCCTGGATAAGCGGCAGGCTCATAAGGCAGGTCATTGACGCCGTACGCAGCCACGGCGCGGCGCTGCCCCTGCTCCCCCTTTCCGAAACGCCCAAAGAAATAGACGGCTCAGGCTTTGTGGTCCGCCATTTACGGCGGGCGGCAATAGCCTGTGCCCAGACGCCCCAGGGTTTTCGTTTTCCCGACATACTGGCCGCCCACGAAAAGGCCGCCGAAAAAGAAAAGGCCGGTTTTGAATACACCGACGACGCGGAAGTCTGGGGGGAATTCGCCGGAAAACTGGCCAGCGTTCCTGGAGAAAGGGCCAATAAAAAGATTACCTTTCCCGAAGATCTGGAAGGAGCAGTAGAATGATCCGTGTTGGAATGGGCAGAGACCTCCACCGCCTGGTCGAAGGCAGACGCTTTTTGCTTGGCGGAGTCGAGCTTCCCTTTGAAAAAGGCGAACTGGGCCATTCAGACGGCGATGTCCTCGCCCACGCGGTAAGCGACGCTCTGCTTGGAGCAGCGGCCCTGGCCGACATAGGCGAACTTTTTCCTCCCTCCGCCCCGGAATGGAAGGACGCGGATTCCCTTACGCTCCTCAAAAGGGCCTATCAAAAAGTACTCGAAGCGGGCTGGCGTCTGGTAAACCTTGACTGTGTGGTCAGCGCCGAAAAGCCCAGGCTGCTCCCCTACCGGGAAGCCATACGTTCATCCCTTGCATCGGCCCTCGGCGTTGGGCCCGAGGCAATATTTGTTAAGGGAAAAACCAACGAAGGCCTCGGCCCCCTTGGAACAGGCGAAGCCGTAGAAGCCCTGGCCGTATGCCTCCTCGAAAAAATCCCCGCATCCAATACGGACGCCGCCGGAGGAACATGAAAGCCCCGTCCCGCCAGGCCTCCACGCCGGTAGAAGCGCCGGCCTGGGAAACAATTTTTCGTTCCCTTAAAGCATGGCGAAAGGAACTGCAAAACGCCGAATCCAGCGCCGGACAAGATTACCCTTCGGTAAGCACCGTAGCCGAAGTCTTTAATCAGGACCCCTGGGCGGTCCTTGCGTCGACCATCATAAGCCTCAGAACCAAGGACGAAGTTACCCTGATACGTTCCCGCGCGCTTCTCGAAAAAGCCCCCGGCCCCCGAGAACTCCTTGCCCTTGACGAAAAGACCATCGCCAGGCTCATCTATCCGGCGGGCTTTTACCGGACCAAGGCGGCAATCCTTAAAAAAATAGCCGGTATTCTGCTGGACAAGTGCGATGGCAAGATTCCCGCCGACATGGAAAAACTCCTTGCCCTGCCCGGCGTGGGGAGAAAAACAGCCAATCTGGTTCTCACCGAGGCCTTTAACAAGGAAGGGCTCTGCGTTGATGTCCATGTACACCGTATCAGCAACCGCAACGGCTGGATAAGCAGCGCCGGCCCCGAAGAAACAGAAATGCTCCTCCGGAAGCTGCTCCCCAAAAAATACTGGAAACCCATAAATCCCCTGTTGGTGCTTTACGGCCAAAAACTCTGCAGGCCAATAAGCCCCTACTGTTCCCGCTGCGTTATCCGGGGACAGTGCGCGAGAAAGGGCGTGGACAGATCGCGCTAACGCAAGCTGCCCGCCATCAACGCTTCCCGGCGCGGTAAAATCTTAGTCCTTCTTCCCCAGGCCCAGATAGTAGGTTTCAAATGAATTGGAACGGCAGGCTTCGGGCTTATAACTTTTCGCGCCGGTAAAACGTTCTTTTATGCGTTTGAGAAACTCCCCGGTTCCCGCGCCCTGAAAGACCTTGACCACAAAGTTTCCCCCTGCCCTGAGTCCCGCTTCTCCATAGGAAAGGGCCGCTTCTGCCAGGGCCAGGGAACGGCTTGTGTCCACCGAGCGGTTTCCCGTGGTGGCCGGGGCGGCGTCGGAAATGACCGCGTCGTAGGGGCCTTTTTCAAGAAGGGCGGAGCGGACTGTTTCATCGTATATATCGCCCTGGACAAAAAAAACATTCGCGCCGGAAAAAAGCTGGCTGGCCTTGAGGGAAAGGGGTGAGAGGTCCGCGGCGGCAAGAAAAACGCCCTGACCGAATTTTTTTAGTATATAGAGGCTCCAACTGCCCGGAGCAGCGCCCAGATCGAGTATCCGCAGCGGCCCCGCGCTGTTCCGCGCCCCGTTCCGGCCAAAAAGTTTGAATTTTCCGTCAATTTCCTGGAGCTTATACACTGAACGGGCTGGATAGCCTTCTTTTTGGGCCCTGATGGACCAGTGATCCGGTTTATTGTATGCAGTCATTGATTCTGAGGCCTTCCCTCCGGGCCCTTCCTTGATTAGAATAAAGAATATGCTTTCAGAGTATACTGAACGGCTCAAAAAGATTGAAGCGGTTCTTGACACGGAACTTCCCCAAACACCTGACGCCGCCTGGGCCAAAGAAACCTTTTCCGGTCCGGCTTCCTCCATCAAGGAGGAACTGCTTGCTTCCCTTAGCGCCCCCGGCCGGGATCTGGTAAACCGGGGCGGAAAACGCTGGCGGCCGCTTTTGATGACGCTTATCTGCGAAGCCCTAGGCGGCGGGGACAGAGCCGTGCCCCTTTCTCCCCTGGTTGAATTTCCCCATAACGCCAGTCTTATTCACGATGATATCGAAGATAATTCTGACCGGCGCAGGGGCAAGCCCGCGGTTCATCTTATTTACGGCGCTGATACGGCTATCAATTCAGGGAGCTTCCTGTATTTTCACGGCCTCTGCTGCCTTTCCCGCTGGGATGTCCGGGCAGAGGATAAACTTGCCGCGTTTGAACTCTGGGGAATCTATATGCGCCGCCTGCACCTTGGCCAGGCAATGGATATAGCCTGGCACAGGGATTTTTCGTCCCTGCCCGGCCTGGAAGAATACGAAACCATGTGCCGCCTCAAGACCGGGGTGCTGGCCCGCATGGCCGCGGTCCTGGGCGTTCACGCCGCCGGGACAGCCCTCTGCGCAAACCGGAGCAACGGATTTTGCGGGACCAACGGCAGTGGAGCCAATGACAATGAGGCCAACGGCAACAAGGGCAGCGAAGGGGAGAACAACGAAGCGTATTTTTCGGCCCTTAAAGAGACCCTTGGCAGGGCCGCGGAAAATCTTGGCCTTGGCTTTCAGATTCTCGATGATGTAAAAAATCTTACCACAGGAAACCCCGGCAAAAAGCGGGGCGATGATATAGTCGAAGGTAAAAAGAGCCTTCCGGTACTGCTCTACCTGCATAAAAACAGGGACAAACGGGATTTTGCCGGACGCTGTTTTAGCGCGGCGCGTAAAAAGGGAACCGGCGCGGCGGAAGTAGAAACCCTCATAGCCGCTCTGGAAGAAGCCGGGGCCATAGAAGAAGCGCGTACGCGCGGCCTTGCCCTCATTGCCCAGGCCGAAGAAGCCTTGAGGACCTGCTTTGCCGGGGACAAGCCCTTTCTGAAATCAAACGCCGCGCCTTCACAATCAACAGAAGAAGGCAGACGGCTTCTTTCGGGTTTTATTGAGCTGCTCCGTTAGGAGGAAGATATGGGACGCATGATGGAAGCGGAAATCTGGACTATCGCGGGGACCGACCAGGGCAACGCGGTACTGCTCCGCCCCCTGGGATCTGACACGGCTGTTCCCATATTTATAGGCCAGTTGGAAGCTCAGTCCATACTGGCCGGTTATGGAACCGTTCCCCTGGCGCGGCCGCTGACCCATGATCTTATGCTCAGTCTGTTAAAACAGCTAAAGGTACGCCTTCTTCGCATAGAAATTACCGCCCTGGTAAACAATACTTTTCATGCCCGGCTCCTGCTCCAGGAACACAGCCGCTCCGGCCCCCTTGGCCTTGACTGCCGGCCTTCCGACGCTCTGGCCCTTGCGGTGCGCTGCGCCTGCCCGGTCTTTATAGCCGAGGCGGTCATTGTCGAGGCAGGCATTCCGGTAGCGTTGATTCTCGAAAGCGCCGAGGAACCCGGAGAAGAACAGAAATTTATCCCCGTTGATTTCAGCCAGAATGAAAGTTCCGAATCCCTCAAGACCCTCAAGCGTATGCAGCTCAGGGCCGAACTTGAACGTCTTGTTCAGGAAGAAGAATACGAAAAGGCCGCGGAAATTCGGGATATGCTTGCGCTGCTGGATAAAAACGAAACCGATCAGAAAGACTAAGGGCTTCCCCATCGAAGCCCTTGCGGGCCAGGAGGCTTTTGCCCGCCCCCAAAGTCCTTGCGGACCCGCGACTTCCGCCCCGGTGGACACGGCGGCTTCCGCCCGTTCAACAGGGCGCTATTTCATCAGCGCGCGGGGATTTACGGTAACGCCGTTCTTGTAGACCATAAAATGCACATGGGGACCGGTGCTAAGGCCGGTTGAACCCACATCGCCTATGCGCTCACCGGTTCTTACATAAGCGCCCGGCTTTGTTCTGATAAGGCTCATGTGGCCGTATAGGGTGCGGTAGCCTGAATGGTGGGTGATCACCACATAGTTACCCATGGTGGAGTTAAAACCCGTGTCGCTTACCCTGCCTGACATGGCCGCGGCAATGGGCGTACCGGCGGGCGCGCCAATATCGAGGCCAGTGTGGAACTGCCTTACGCCGGTAAAGGGACTTCTGCGGTAGCCGTAATTCGAAGTAATGTAACTCCTGACCGGCCAGATAAAGAGATCGCCGTTAATTTCCTGGAGGGAAACCCAGTCAAGCCTGGACCCGGGTATAAAAAGCGTACTGCCCGGACTGACCGTGTCGGAAAAAAGTTCGTTGGCCGTCCGTATGGATTCCGGTTCCGCGCTGTAGCGTTTTGCTATATCCTGAACGGTTTCTCCTCTCCCGGCCTTGTGGAGTATGCCGTCCTGGTTGGGAATTTTAAGAACCTGGCCTATCTGGAGCAGCCGGGAATTTCGTATTCCGTTTACCGAAATTATCGTATCTTCGTACAGGCCAAAGGTCTTGGCGATTTCTCCGATGATGTCTCCCCCAACAACTGTATAGGGAACATAAAGCAGCATACGGGCCTGGGAATACGCTTCGGGTTCTGCCGCGCCGGTTTCCGCTATTGTCTCGGCGGTTTCCGCGCTGCCGCCAAGATTCCCGCTATAGTCCTCTGCGGCAAGGGGCGGCATTTCGGTCAGGGAAGAAGTTGTAAGGGAAGAAGACGCCAGAGAGCTCCCTTCGGGGGCCGCCCTGCCTGATGAGCCGGGGAAAAAAACATACATCATGGACATAGCCACGACAAGCGAGAGCAATACCGTACTGGATATGGTTTTATCCTGTCTCAAGCCTAACTCCGTCTATATCTCAAAGCTTTCCAGAAGCAACCCAGGAACAGCGTTCCCGCGGACTTCATACTATACTGTTACAATATTTTTTTCAATTATGTCCTGAGCAAGGGGCCATCAGGACTACGCCGGCAAAACCAGGCGCAGGACTAGTCATCCAAAAGAACTGAATCGACAAGGTCCTTAAAATTAGAGTCAAATTTTTGCCCGGCTTCTTTTTCGGTCCGGGTCTTCAAAGATTTTTTGTTAATAAAATTGACTCCGTTGACTTCTTCTATAATATCCTGGCTTTCCTGGGCAACATGCCCGCCGCCCTCCAGGGCAGGGCCTATATCTTCAAGCTCTTCTGTATCTTCGTCAGGGCCGGCTTCTTCTTCCGAAGCGGCCTCCAGGGGCTGGGGGTCAACAGGGTCAAAGCTCTGGAAGGGTTCATGGACCAGGGACATGAGGGCGGACCCCGGAAGCGCCTCCACATCAGCGGGCCCGGCCTGGGGAACGGACAATTCAGCGGCGGGTTTTTCAGCCTTCTGTTGGGTAGTTTCGGCGCTGTCTGCAATTTCGGCGCTATCTGCAATTTCGGCGCTATCTGCAATTTCGGCGCTGCCTGTGGAATCCTGTTGTTCGGCGGCTGTTTCTTCAAACCGGTCCCCGAACCCGAAAAGCATGCTGTCAAAGGGAGAAAAAACTTCCAGGTCTTCTTTATGATAATCACTGTCATCGGCTTCTTCTTCGACTTCGCCCTCGACAGGACTAAATTCAATCCGGCTGGCAAGCCGGGCCAGGTCGCTCTCGGTCATTGCGGAGCTTTTTTCTTCTTCTTCACCCTCCGCAACA
>JAIRTD010000234.1 GCA_031255115.1 Spirochaetaceae bacterium
AGTTTCTGGTTTTACGAGAACGACCCTGCCGCCTGGCTCAATGCCGGACAGGACGGCGGCACCGGCATAAGCCTCGGTCCGCTGGTCAAGGTTGCCGGAAGCGGGGAAAGACGCCGGGGCCTGCTTGCCGCGCCGGAACGTAATGGCCGGGAACAGGTCCCGGTTGTAGAAGCGGGGGATACCATACGGCTGCACAAGGCCGATGATTCCGGGCGGCAGTCGCACCGGGTGGGCTTTTTGGACGGAGACGAATCAGGGGGCCTTTGGGTTTCCATTCCTGAAGGGTTTGAAGCAGGAGATTCGGTCTACCTCATCCAGAGCAAGGCCGGGAACAGGCGCTATGCCCAGGTACTGCCCAGGGATCTTACGCCTTTCCGCCGCCAGCCGGGCAGGGACAAGGCCCCACCCTGCGGGCTCAGGCCTCCAGGCGGCAAGGGACCGGCCCTGTTTCCTGAGGGGCTGTACGCCGCCGTTGACGCGGTGGAGGATTTATTTGTCGTTCAGTCCCGGAGGCCGGCCAGGGTTATCCTTGAGTACACGGCTAAAAATGTTTCTTCCCTGTTAAAAAAAGCCAAGCCGGCAATGGAAGATGGAAGTTCGCCCAACACCGGGAGTCCCCTGCCTTTTAACCCCGGCGAAATCATCATTGAGCTTGATCCGTTTTTTCCCCAGGACCTGGACGGCGCTTATTCGCGGGACCTTCCCGCCCTCATCGAAGCGGGTTACAGGGCCTTCATTGTAAATAATCCCGGCCAGCTTGCGTACCTTAAAGGCTCGCAAGCAAAACTCATTGCCGGGCCCTACCTCTACACCTTTAACCGCTGGGCCCAGCGTTTTCTTTCTGAGCTTGGCTTTGATTACTTTGTTTCGCCCTTTGAGAACAACCGCCAGAATCTCGAAAAAACCGTTGAGGCAAACCGGAGGCGGGCGCTTTTTGTTCCTGTCTTTGCCTATCCCGCCCTGTTCAGAATACGCTCGGATCTGAGTTCCTTTTATACGTTTCGGAACTTTGAAGACAACAGGGGAGAGGGTTTTGAGCTCGTGAACCGGAGGGAAGGAAGCATTGTGATTCCCGAGCGGCCCTTCTCCCTTGTTGACAAAATTCCCTTTCTTGAAGCAAGCGGCTTTAAGCGCTTCATCCTGGATTTCCGGGGCAGGCGGCTTCGCAAGAAGGACTACAAGGAAATTATGGACGCGCTGAGAAATCAGCGCCCCCTCTCCAATACAAGCCGCTTTAACTGGAAAAACGGATTTTTTTCGCAAGACGGGCCTGCCGATCAGCCTGCCCCGGCCCCAACGGCGGAATTCCACCCAAGGGGCCGGAACAGGAGCTAAAAGGTCAGCACAGCGTCCTCCGGCACTTGTTCAAACTCGGCGATGGATTCCGCCCCGAATTCTTTGGTAGAGAGATCATCCTCTCTGACCGTTAATACCGCTTCGGAGTTTTTCCCGCTTTCCTTCTTAAAGTCCGGCCTCCATTCCACATGCTCGGCCACAATGGACACCCGCGAATGGGCTTTTCCGTCAGCGCCGGTCCAGCGGTTCTGTTTAAGCCTCCCTACTACCCGCACGCCCCGGCCCTTATGACCTAAACTATTGCAACTCTGGGCCAAATTTGCCCAGGTTTCCACGTCAAAAAATCCCACTTCCCTTTCCAGCTCCGAATCCTGCCTGTAATAGCGGTTGGACGCCAGGGTAAATGTGCACAGGGCTGTCCCCTTGGCGGTTGAGCGGAACGTCGGGTCCTTGACCAGATTGCCTTCGATCAAAATCGAATTGAGGTTATTCATACTGCCTCCCATAAAAATATTGATTCCGCGCAGAATCTATACTGTATAAGGGTCGACCGTGGTTATTGCTTTAGTTTTTGCCTAAAAATTTTAAATTTAAGATGATTTTTATCATATAAAGCTGAATATACAGCTTTAGCGAGTCCTGGGCGCTGAGATGGGACAGGGCGGGGGTGTCAAGAATGATTTTATCGGCTATCTGGGCAAAAGACGCCTCGGTCAGAACCGCGTTGGGCTGTATGCGAAGGGTATGCCTGAGCCGGTCCCGTATCAGGGAGTGGATATCCTCGGTAAAATTCTTTTTTGCCTGTTTGCCAAGGAGGCGGTTCCAGCGGTCATGGAGCAGCTCAAGGTAGGACTCTATGGTATGACTTTCCGGAATAAGGGCGGTCTTGAGGTCCTGGGCCGCCGCCCTGAGCCGGTGCTGCTGGAGGGCGCTGTGCTTGGAAGAAAGCAGTTCCTCGTCCCCGGCTGCCTGTTCTTTTTGCCGCCGCATCTTTTTGAGGTGCCGCTGTTTGCCCCAGTTTTTGAAGAACGCGACAATATCGCTGATGATGGGCAGGGTATACCAGAAGGGAAGCAGGATTTTGGTATCGGTAAGAACATCCTTACGCCGTATAAGCAGGAGGTTTGCAAGGGGTATGAGTACTCCGTCGGCAAAGATCCTGCTGGATTCGGGTATTTCTCCCTGGTTTTTTTCAAGTTCGCAGTATACAAGGTAGAGTTTTTGGTCCCCAAGCACCGCCCCAAGGGTCGGGGTCAGCTCATAGAGATACTTTTGGAGCAGTTTTTCGAATTCTTCGTCATTTTCCATCGCGTATTCGCTTTGGTACTGTTTGAGGAACTTTAGCCAGCGTTTGGATATGGTTCGCCGTATCTGGACCCTGGCGTCGGTGAGAAGCCGGGCGCAGAGGGGGAGCATTCTGGTTTTTTTTACAAACCAGCGTTCTTCCTGAAGGCCACGAACAATGAGCAGTTCAGGCAGTTCGTCCTTTTTCGCGTCGGTGGTTTTGGTTTTAAGGTACTGCTCCAGGGCCTCCTGGCTGTACTGGCCCAAAAGGGGTATACCCTTGCGATCGGCAAATTTGATAATATCGTCCAGGGTATACAGAAAGGGAGGCTTGTCAAGCTGGAGCTCAAGGCTCTTAAAGGCAAGTTCCTGCTCTTTTTTCCGTACCGCGATTCCCTTGTAAAAGCTGTTGAATACCTCAATGATATACACAGATTGAAGCGCGCCCAGTTCCGCTGGCAGCGGTTCTTTTTTCTGGAGCAGGTCGTGTTTTAGCAGATTGTTGAGATAGGCCCAAAAGAGAAACGCGAATTCGCTGCCGTCCCGCATGATACGCAGGGTTTCAAAGGGCTTAACCACAATCTGGTTAAGGGCCTCCCTGAGCTGGGTTTCCTTGCCCTGGAAGGCCGGAGTGAGCTTATGCTGGAAGTACTCTTTGTTGTTATGGGAACGCAGGAGATTCCTGATTTTAAGGACCGCCGCTTCCATAAGGGGGCTGGGAATCATGTTTGCAAGCACCAGGGTATCTCCAAGGCCCCCCGGAAAGACCAGCTTGATGATGGGGAGTATGCTCTCCTGGGGATCTTCAAGATATGAAGGAAGGTCAATATCGACGCTTATCGGACGTATCTGGCTCTGGGGGAAGGGAACCTGGAAGGAATTTTCGCCGGAAAAGGGCAGATCCGCCGCCGCGTCCAAATTCTGCCAGGCCTGTTGAATAAGTTCAATATAAAAATGAAGGAGCAGTATGCGGCTTGTCCCGTCAGAATCGATGATCTGGCAATGGCCGTCCTCAACCAGGGGGGTGAGGTTTTCCCATACCTTGAGGGCCGTATCGTCAGCCCAGCGCGTCCATTC
>JAIRTD010000285.1 GCA_031255115.1 Spirochaetaceae bacterium
ATGGGAAGTTCCGGGAAGCCACTTGACTTTGAGAGGTTCACAAAAATGACAGTTTTTTGTATAATGTAGGTATTATGATCACACCAGACAAGTACATTGCCAAATGGCCCGACATGGAATACGAGAATTTTATTGCCTGGCTTGAGGGTATTGAACGCAAGTTCGCCTCGAACAAGGCAATACTGTACCGGACCGGAAAACAGACCGATTTTTCCGTTATCACCTATGCTGAATACGCCGCTGAATGCCGGCGTATTGCCCGGGGGCTTTTGGCCCTGGGTCTTTCCAAAGGAGACCGCGTCGCCCTGTGGGCGGAAA
The DNA here is from genome assembly GCA_031255115.1 of Spirochaetaceae bacterium. Taxonomy (GTDB): domain Bacteria; phylum Spirochaetota; class Spirochaetia; order Treponematales; family Breznakiellaceae; genus JAIRTD01. Next base: position 319 of record JAIRTD010000285.1, read on the forward strand.
ACCGTCCCGAATGGATGGTTGTATGGATGGGTACGGTTATTGCGGGGCTTGTCATTGTGCCCATAGACGCCCTGAGTTCCGAAGCTGAATGTACCGGCGTCCTCAAGATGGCCGCGCCAAAGGTTTTTTTCTGTTCCCAGCGGAACAGGGAATTTGCCCAATCCCTGGGGGAGAGGGGCGTCCAGGTTGAACATCTGGTGTTTTTTAGCGACGAAGGACCTGACAGCGTCAAAGAATTCGGCCTTGACGCCGGGAACGTAAAACTTCCCCTTGCTTCGGATATTGCCGGAGACGACCCGGTTTCGGTTATTTTTACCTCTGGAACCACCGGGCTTTCCAAAGGCGTTATGCTCAAGCACCGGGGTATTATCGCCAATTCAAACGGCGCCATACTTTCGCTCAAGCCCTATATACAGGACGTTTTTATCAACGTACTCCCCCTGCACCATACCTATCCTACGACCTGTACCTTTATTTCTCCCCTTTCGCTGGGCATTCCGGTGGTTCTTATCGAAAAACTGGTGGGCAAGGTGGTACTGGATGATATACGCAAGGGAAAGGTAACGTTTCTCATTGCCGTGCCCCTGCTCTTTGACAAGGTCAAGGCCGGTATAGAACAGGGCCTGCGTGAACTGCCCGCTCCGGTCAGGGGTCTGATAAGCGGCCTCCGCCGCCTTACCCTGTTTTTTGGCCGCCTGGGCTTTACCGCCTTTGGCAGAGTCACCCTGTACCCGATACGGAAAAAGATAGGCATAGAAACCATACGCATGATGGTGGCCGGCGGCGGCCCCCTGAGCCCCAAAACAGCCGACTTCTTTGATTCTCTGGGTATTTGCATGGTCCACGGCTACGGCCTCAGCGAAAACAGCCCCCTGATCAGCGTCAATGTCCCGGAATACAAGAACAACATTTCTGTGGGGCTTCCTGTTAAATACACCGAAGTCAAAATAATCGACCCCGACGAAGACGGTTCGGGCGAAATCGCCGTCAAAGGCCCTTCTCTGATGCTGGGGTATTACAACAACCCCGAAGGTACAAAAGAAGTCTTTACCAGCGACGGCTTCCTTCTTACCGGGGACCTTGGCTACCGGGACAAGAAAGGCTTTGTCTTTATTAACGGCCGCAAAAAAAGCCTCATCGTAAGTTCAGGAGGCAAGAACATCTACCCCGAAGAAATCGAGTCCTGTTTTGAAGGCTCTCGCGTCGTGGGAGAGATCCTTGTGATGGGCCGCAAGTCGCCCCGCTCAGACGGCGAAATGGTTTTTGCCGCCGTGTATCCCAACTGGGAAGCCCTCAAGGCCGACCACCCGGAAAAAGACCTTGACGCTGAATTTGTCTATTCCCTTATCAAGCTGGAAATCGAAGCAAAGAACCGCACCCTTGTGGGCTACAAGAAAATTTCCGGCTTTAAGGTCGTGGCCGTGCCCTTTGAGAAAAACGCCCAGGAAAAGATAAAGCGCTATCTGTACAAAGATATAGCAAATTGAAGTTGTTCCAATTTTAATCGGCGTTTAATCGGGGAAATTTCTTGACACGTATGCGGGTTTGCTGCAAAAAACAGACGAATGACGCATACCGGTTACAAAGGTACTCCCCGCAAGAGCCCAGCCTCAAGGAGAATGAGTGTGAGAAGAAATATTGTGCATCCCGGCGCCGGAAAGCTCAAGTACGAAATCAGGGAGATTGTTTCCTTTGCCACGGAAATAGCGACGCGGTGGAATATTCCCATACAATGGGAAAACATCGGCGATCCGGTTAAAAAGGGCGAACCCATAGCCCAATGGATCAAGGATATAGTCAGGGAGAAGGTTTCGGAAGATCTTTCCTACGCTTATTCTGAAACCGAAGGCGCTCTTGCGGCGCGGGAATTTATCGCCGCCAGGGCGAACAAGCGGGAAAAGCTCAACGCCGGGCAGGAGGATACTCCTCCCCGCATCAGCGCCGCCGACGTGCTTTTTTTTAACGGCCTCGGCGACGCGGTCGCCAAGGTATTCGGCTTTCTCCGCCGCGAGGCCAGGGTGCTTGGCCCCTCTCCGGCCTATTCAACCCTTTCTTCGGCGGAGGCGGCCCATTCAGGATATGAGCATCTTACCTACCGGCTTGACCCCGAGCGGAACTGGATGCCCGATATGAACGACGTGGAACTTAAAGTCAAGTACAACGATTCCATAGCCGGTATACTGCTCATCAACCCCGATAATCCTACCGGCGCGGTATACCCGGTCGAAGTGCTGCGCGAATTTGTCCGCATAGCAAAGGTCTACGGCCTCTTTCTCATCTGTGACGAAACCTACGCCAATATAGTCTACGGCGGGGCAAAAACCGCCGCGCTTTCCCAGGTGATAGGCGGCGTGCCCGGTCTTGCCCTGCGTTCACTCTCCAAGGAGATTCCCTGGCCCGGCGCGCGCTGCGGCTGGGTCGAAGTGTATAACCGCAAGGCCGACCACCGCTTTGACGCCTATATACGGAGCCTTGTGGATTCCAAGCGTCTTGAAGTTTGTTCCACGACGCTTCCCCAGCTTTGCATTGCCCCGGTCATGGGCGATTCCCGGTATCCGGCCCATCTTGCGGAGCGGGCGGAAATGTTCGGGCGGCGGGCCTGCGAAGCCTCCAGCGCCTTTGAAGGCATACCGGGCGTAAAACTTATCAAACCCCGGGGCGCTCTCTACGCCACAGTCATCTTTGACCGGGAAGCCTTGAATGGCGGCCGTTCCCTGGAACGTTCCCTTCCGGTAAAGGACGCCGCCCTTGCCGAATTTATACGGGGAAAAATCACCGACCTTGCCCCTGACAAGCGTTTTGTGTACTGGCTTTTAGCTTCAACAGGAATATGCGTAGTTCCCCTTTCGGGATTTGCCAGCGAACTCCCCGGCTTTCGTTTTACCCTTCTGGAATACGACGATCAAAAACGGCGGGAAATTTTTAAGACCCTTGGCGAGGCCTCCAGAGCCTATCTCGAAAGCTAGTGTTCTGACACGATTAAACTTGTGGATTTGGGCGCATCCGGCGCAAGCGCCGGACCGGGCTATCCGCTCCAATTCCTGCGGAATTTCCGCTTCTATCCCTTGCGCTTTGCTGTAC
>JAIRTD010000300.1 GCA_031255115.1 Spirochaetaceae bacterium
ATTTTGCACCTGTTGTTCCAGGATTTGGTCAATACGGGGACGCTCCAGGTAAATTTGATTCCCCGGCGCTAACGGCATACTACTATGAATAAACTGTTCTGGCACTTTTTTTCCTTAAAAAATTTAAAAATACCCGTAGAATCAACAACAGAGCCAGTTAGTGCTATTTTAACACATGATGTATTATTTTAAGATAATAATCCCAAAACAAGGGGCTGTCAATGCGCTAATTGAAATTTGACTAAAAAACTCAAGTATAAAAATAATCCAAGCCCAAGGGCACGGAAGGCAAAAAAACTGTCCTTTTTTGCCATATTCTGTGCCGTCGCGCCTGGTTTTTCGTATGTCTCTATGCTAAAGGCTAGGCTGTTTCTTTAAGGGAATCAGCAGACGCCTTGGGCTTTAACTTGTTTTGCAGCGCGGCGTTACAATGTTCGGCAACCAGGGCAAACTGGGGCGCCAGCTCCCGGAACAGATCCACCAATACCGGATCGAAGTGGGTTTCCCGGCCTTCGATGATGATACGTTCCGCTTCCTGGGTGCTGAGGGGCTGTTTGTAGGGCCGCACGGCAATGAGGGCGTCATAGACATCGGCTATGGCCATGAGCCGCCCCTGAAGGGGAATAATGGAATTCCGCAATCCCCGCGGATACCCCGAACCGTCCCACTTTTCATGGTGGGTTCCGGCAAACAGTTTTGCGTGGTGGAGAAAATCATTGTCCGCGTTTGTCTTCATAATGCCTTCTATCGCCGACTCTCCAATGGCCGCGTGAGTCTTCATAATCCCAAATTCCTCGGCGGTGAGTTTTCCCGGCTTATTGAGAATGGCGTCGCTGATGGCAATCTTGCCCACGTCGTGGAGCTGGGCCGACGGAATAAGGAATTCAAGATTCCAGGCCGACACTTCTTCCCAGTAGATTTTTTCGGCCAAAAGTTTATCCACCAAAAGTTTCAGGTAGCTCTGGGTGCGCTCAATGTGTCCTCCGGTTACATCGTCCCGGAATTCAACCATTTCCGTTACCGCGCTCAATACTGAATTTTGAAGCGCCACTACCTGCCTGGTCCGGGTTTGCACCATTTGCTGCAAATTGTCGTTGTAGTCCTGCAGGGCCGTCTGCTGCTGCCGTATGAGCAGATGGTTTTCTATGCGTTTTAAAAGCAACGGCGGCGAAAACGGTTTGGAGATATAGTCTATGGCGCCCAGATTTAAGCCCTGAAGCTCGCTTCCCGGATCGTTCCGCGCGGTAAGAAAGATAACCGGAATATCCCTGGTGTTTTTGTCGGCCTTGAGTTTTTCGAGGGCCTCGTACCCGTTCATCTCCGGCATCTCAATGTCCAAAAGAATCAAATCAGGCGTTATCTTTTTTAGCAGTTCAAAAAGTTTGGCGCCTGAGGGCATGGAAAAAATATCGTAGTATTCCCTTAGCATAGTTTTCCCGGCGGTCAGGTTAGCCATATTATCGTCAACCAAAAAAATTACCTGTCGTCCGTTTTTCATAATCTTCTCCTGTCTAAAATGGCCTTGTTTAATAACCCGGTTGGTTGTCAAACAAGGACGGCGTTAGCCGCAAAACAAGCTGTCCGGGAAACTCCCGGACAGCCACACCTCCTTCTTTATGCCTCAACAAGCAGTATTTCCTCCATTATTTGAGGCATAAGCCGTTCCATTATTTTGTCAAATTCAGACTGATCAATTTGTTCTCTCAGCCAGAGAACCAGATCAGCGTCCAGTTCATAGACGTACTGTTCCAGTTCTTCCATGGCGCGGTCCATTTCGCTCATGTCAAAATTCTCCGCTGCGGTCCGTACCCTGGCGAGCAGGTCCGGATCCGGCGCAGCCTTGCGGGGCTTTTGAATTTTTTCTTCCAGCGCCTCAAGGAGGCCTGTCAGTTCAGCGATGAACCGTGCGGAAGCTTCGATAAACTTTTGATTTTCCGCTTTGACAAAATCCGCGTTATCTGCCTTGGCAGCGTGTTCAAGCTGTTCTGCCTGCCGCCCGATGCGGTCTGCAGAAATACCGTAGCTTGAACCCTTGATACCGTGTACGGTAATGGCGTACTCAGGGAGCGAACCGGTGTTCTCCGCCGCCCCAAGCAGAGCCGGGGTATGAATCACATAGGAGCGCAGGGATTCCATGTAGGCCTTTCCGTCTCCGCCAAAGCGTTCCAGCCCCTTTTCCGCATCGAGCCCTTCCACACAGGCGCTCCTGATGAGTTCGGCGATACGGTCTTCGGCCTCCTTGTCCCGGGCATACGCCTCGGCGTCTTTTTCGGAAATCCTGCTTTCCGCGTCAAGGCCCAGTTCTTTCTCCAGTTTTTTGTCCCTGACCCAGCGGTTAATCGCGTCGTTCATCTTCATGATGTCGATGGGCTTGGTAAGAAAATCCTGGAACCCGTTGTTGAGGAACAGTGTTTCGTTGCCGACAATCGCGTTAGCCGTAAGGGCGATGATGGGTACGGTTCTGGCATAGTCGCTGTCAATTTCGGTTCTGATAATATGTACCGCCTCAAGGCCGTCCATGCCGGGCATCATGTGATCCATAAAAATCGCGTTATACCTGGTCTCTCCTTTCCGCACCAGTTCTATCGCTTTCTGCCCGCTTTCGGCGCAGTCCACCGTCATGCTGTAGGGTTTAAGGATGCCCCGGGCAAGGTCCAGATTGGTGGCCACGTCGTCGACAACCAGCACCCTGGCATAGGGAATACGGGCCCGTACAAGCTGCCTGTTCCTGTCCTGGCGGGCCATGATATAGCGGAATTCCGTGAGGTTCGCCGCAAGTTCCCTGCCGATAACGGCCTCGCTGATAAAGCCCTGGAGTATACGCACGGTAAAGGTCGTTCCCTTGCCGTACTCACTGATAACGGAGATAGTCCCGTTCATCATCTCGACCATACGCTTGGTAATGGCAAGCCCAAGACCGGAGCCTTCAATATGACGGTTGCTCCTGGTGTCAACCTGGTTGTACTCGCCAAAGAGTTTGCCTATATCCTCTTGCCGTATACCTATGCCGGTATCCGAAACAGCACAGTCCATCCATATCCCCACATCGTCCCTTTCGCAGCGCATGCGGAGAACCACTTCTCCTTCCTTGGTGTACTTAAAGGCATTGGAAAGCAGATTGTTAAGTATCTGTTTTATCCGCAGTTCGTCGCCAAAAAGCCGGGCCGGCAGATTCTCGTCAATGTCCAGCTTAAAAACAATGGGCTTGCTGCCTATACGCACAATGTTAAGCACAACCGTATCGTTAAGCAGGCTGGGTATATCGTAATCAACCGGAACCAGTTCGAATTTTCCTGATTCAATTTTGGAAATATCAAGGATATCATTGATAAGCCCCAAAAGCGTTACGCCCGAACTGTAAATCTTTTCGAGATTTTCTTTGGTCTCGGCAGGATAGACCGACTCGTCTTCTTTTTCTTTTCCCAGTTCCAGTTCGGCAAAACCAATGATGGCGTTAAGGGGAGTACGCATCTCGTGACTCATATTGGCAAGGAAATGACTCTTTGCTTCTGACGCTGATTCGGCGACCAGGGCAAGCTCCTTGACTTTTGCAAAGGGCCGGGCAATGGAACCGGAGGCAAAGAACGCGGCAAGAATACCCAGACCAAGGAACACCGCGCCTGAAATCAAAAAGGCATGCGCAACCTGGGAGATGGGGCTCTCACTGACAGGACAAACCACACCCAGAGACCAGCCGTTGGTTCCGCTGATGGGACGGAACGCGCAGATACGGAGCACCCCTCCGTAGTTGTATTTGCCGACGCCGGTTTCGCCCTGAACCATGCGGGAAAAAACGTCGGCCATGTTGCGGAATTCAAGACCTGTTTCCGCCTGCTTGATGTAATTGCGGCGCTCGTAAACCAGGTTGGGCCTCATATTGGCAATCATCACCCCTTCATGATCAAGGGCAAAAATATTTCCCGAATCCCATATTCTGAACGCGGCCAATACATCGCTTATCACCGCCCCGGGCAGACTCACCACCATAGTCCTGCTATCCTCAAGAGGCAGCCAGAAACGCATGATAAAATCCCCGTAGTTGTTATACTGGGTCGTCGACATAACGGTCTCGCCGTTAAGCGCCTTGCGGGCGTTTTCGTTTTCTCCGATCCGGTAATCAGGCGGCTTAACGCCGTAAGACAGTACCTTGCCTTCTTTGTCAATAATCCCTATGTCAAGATACCCCCCGCCGGCAGCCTCATGCATCAGGACTTCTTCGACCTGGGCATCATCCAGACCCCGGCATTTTTCCGCGACCAGCCGCATGCCGGCGCGCAAATGAGCAACCTTCTCCGCGACAAGCTGCTCGGCAATGATACCTGACACACTCATGTCGTTTTCAATAGTCTTTATAAGATTATGACGAGTTAGCAGTATACCGATAATCACGCTGGCTGCGGTCATGCCGGCGACTATTGCCGAAATAATTAAAATAACCTTGGTACGAACAGATAGCGACATAACACCCTCCTATTTAAAAATAGACCCGTTTTGATTATGACCCGGTAACGAAGGGTCTTTTGATAGTAATCCTAGGAACGATTTATTGGACGAAATACACCCAAAAAAGAAAAACAGTATTTTTTTTAGAAATGTTTCTGGCCCTGTTGCCGGGCCGCAAAGACAAAATATATACGCCTTATAATCGTTAAAAATCGTTAAAAATCGTTAAAATTTGAAAAATTCAGGGAATTTGCGCCGCATAAACAAAAAATAAAGAAAGATTTTTTTAAGCTGCTTTAAAATTTCAATTTTGAACAAGATCATTTTTGGGAATTTTTTTTGGAAGGCGGGATGTGTCTCTGTTCCGCATGTACGCTATATATAGCGTAAGTCCGGGCTGCTTGAAATCACCCGGACAGCTGGTGTACAGTAGCAGTAAGAGAACTATGGCCGCTGATTTTTTTCGTATACTTTTTACCGTGCTTCTTGTGATGGACCCCATAGGGGTGGTTCCCCAGTTCCTCGCCATTACCGCCCACTACGACGAGGCCGCCCGCAGGCGCATTATTGTCAAGGCCATACTGGCCGCCGGGTGCGTGCTGCTGGTTTTTCTCCTGATAGGTAAACTGCTGCTTGATTTTTTCGGCATCATGCCGGGGGCTTTTTATATTTCGGGGGGCATACTGTTCTTTCTTATCGCCTTTGAGATGATTTACTCGCGGCCCGGAACCCGAAGCGTGCCCCCTGACGAAGCCCAGCCGGCCCAGTCCGAGAACGCAGGCATTTCGGTCGCGGTCTTCCCCCTGGCCATACCGCTTATCGCCGGACCGGGGATATTGACCGTGATCATTATGTTTATTACCAGCGGCAAAAGCTGGATATATTCGTTTTGCCTCTTGCTTCCGGCGATTCTTATAAGCCTCGCCGTGGCCTTTGTTATTCTCAGGTTCAGTACCCTGCTCCTCAACTTTCTTGGCGCGATGGGTATTTTTATCATGGAGAAAATTATGGGGCTTATTCTGGCGGGATTTGCGGTGCAGTTTATCTACAACGGCCTCACGGCGCTGGGCATCATAGGCCGCTAAAAACCAGGCTGCCCGAAAAGGCAAAGCCCGGTTCGGACAGCTTCGTCAAGCCTGAACAGGCCACAGCAAAGAGCCGTGGCTGCCGGACTATCTGCCTGAGGGCTTCCTGCCCCTGGTTGTAGTTCCCTTCCGGGCGGTTGCTTTTCTCACCGGTTTGACACGGTTTGCCGGACGGCCCCGCCTAAAGGTGATAATCTGGGTTCCGACCTTTGGTTTTTGCGCCCTTTTGATGTTTTTAAGCGCTGCGGACAATTTTGTGTCCTTGGCCGCCTGGTTGAGATCACAGGCAGTCTGAAGTTCAATCCAGTATTCGGCTGTGTTTCCAAAAAATTTGGCAAGCCGCAGGGCAACCGGAATGGATATCTTCTGCTTGTTATTAACAATATTGTTCAACTGGGCAGAACTGATACCGATTTCTTTTGCTACTTTTGAGATTGTCAGTTGATACACCGCAAGAAATTCTTTTTTTAATACTTCTCCGGGAATCTGAATTTGCTTGGTCATGAATACTCCTTAATCATATAGTTACTAAACAATATAAAAATTATTAGGAACTTTGTCAAATGTATTTATTAAATTTATGGAGTATTTTACAATAATCGTAAAAAAACAGCTTTACAGGGTATATTTGCCTCGCAAAAGGGCTTTCTGAACGGTCAAAGGACCTCAAAAACCGCAAAACAGCGCCGCCGGAAAGGCTAAATCTCTTATAATTTGAAATTACAAGGAAGTTTCCGGTCATAAATATTTGTCAAACAGAGAATTTTTACCTGACCAGGGCCTCTGAAGCCGCCTGGCCTTCCCTGGTATAGGCCTTAAAGGGGTTACGCGGGTCAAGCAGGCGCTGGCCCCGGTGGAAAAACACATAGTGGTAGGTTCCCGGAGGGAGGGGCAGGGTAAGGGTATAGACCCCGGCGCTGGTCTCTTTGAGGGTGTACATAAACGGGTCCCAGTTGTTAAAGTTCCCCGCCACGGTGATATGTTCGCCCGGAGGCGCGGTAAAGCTAAAACTAAGGCCGCCCGGCTGGCCCGAAGAGTCAAAAACAGCCGATTCCCGCCGCACAGCCGGGAGACTGATTAAGGACTGGCTAAGGCCGGTTCTCTGGTCAATGCCGGTCCGGGGATTGCTGGGATCGGTGGTCCAAAGACCGTCTATAATGAGCCGGTAACGAAGTTCCCCCAGTTCCTCCGGAAAGGTATAGACATGAAAAAGCATGCCCGAATCCCGGTGAACCACCCTGGTAGCCGGGGGAAGGCCGCTTTCAGCATTTCTCCTTGAAGCAACAGGCTCTTCGTCCGAAATAAAGAGCTTTTTGAACCAGTAAATTTGGGCGTATCCCTCATGGGCAAAGGCTATGCCTACCCTTCTATAGCTTGAAGGCTGGGTAAAAATCACCGCGTCTTCGTAAATTTCAGGGGCGCCGGGCCCGGAAATTGACAGGAGATGATCAATAAACTGATAAGATTCTGTATCCACTGCGCTGGTATTGCCGATAATAAGCAATAGAAGCGTCAGAACAGTCAGGTTTTTCATGTTCTTTACAATTATCGGCTGATGCTTCAATATCTTAATTATGCCGTCAAGAAAGCAGCTTGAAGAATTTACTTCCTCTTTTAAAGCCATAGCCAACGAGGCGGTTCTTATGGCGGAACGGCATCTTCCGTTTAATGCAATGGAACCCCCTGAACGGGACCCCCCGGACGCAGCCCCCGAAAGCCGCGCCAACAGCCCCCAGGGAGCCCTTGGCGGACAGGAGGATTTTGGGCTTGCCGGAGACAGCGGCGCGCCCCCCGAAAACGCCGGATTTTCCGGCGACAGCCTCGAGGGCGACGAGGGAGACCTTGATTTTGGCGCTTTTCTTGACACAATTCCCGATGATCTCTCTGTCCCCGAAGTCCCTGACGATGAAGCGGGAATCCCCGACGACCTTTTAAGCGGCTTTGCCGACGAAATTGAATCTGAAGCCCCCGCCAATGGAAGCCCCGCCGAAACAACTGCCGATACCCCGGCCGAAGACATTGACTTTGGTGACACTACGGCGGCCGGAGACGCGGATTTCGGTGATACTGCTATTGATTTTGGCGACACTACAGCCGATTTTGGCGATACTCCGGCCGGAGACATTGATTTTGGCGGCGAAACCACAGCCGGAGACGCGGATTTTGGCGATACTACGGCTGATTTTGCTGATACCCCGGCGGAAGAAGCGGATTTTGGCGATACCAGCTTTGATCTGGACACAACAAACCTTGACAATATCGACTTTGGCGCTGATACCGCCGATACCGCGGACAGCTTTGGCCCGGACGATATGGAGCCCGGCGATTTAAGCGTTGACGACTTTACCATACCCGAATCCGAGGGTATTGAAGCCGCCGATGGGGTGGATACCGGCCTTGAAGGTGGGGATAACGCTGATTTTGGCGCTGAAGAAGCGGATTTTTCCATTCCAGAGACCCCCGCCGGGGAGGAAGCCCCGGCAGAAGCCGAAAACGCCTTTGACATGCCTGATTTTGGGCTTGACGGCGAGTC
>JAIRTD010000125.1 GCA_031255115.1 Spirochaetaceae bacterium
TGCTTTCTTTTATGCCGCTCAAGCCCGGTAACGGCCAGAATATCGCCGTCATGGGCAGGGGCTTCTTTGCCGCCGCTTTGTTTGGAAGGGCTTTTAGACGCTTCGTGTATCCACCCAGAGAGAAGCTCCCTGGCGCTGATGATTTCTTCTACAGTATCAGGGGCAAGGTAGGAACTTTCAATATGTTGAATTTTAACTTTGCGCCGGTCCCGGTCAAGGGCTTTCCAGGCGTTCCGTTCCAGGGCGTACATATTGTACATCCAGAAATAGGCGGGCATGATCTCGACCCGGTCATGTCTGGCATTGTGATTCACCAGGGAAAAGGGGAGGGGGATATTAAGTTCATAGGGGTAATCGCCCTTGCTGATAAGCACAAAACTGGCAAAGCGGCTTGAGTGCTTGAGCGTAACCGAGAGGCCCGGCCAAAAACCCCGTCCCGCCCTGATTTCGCCGTCATTGGCCCGGCTGTTGTGGTTTGAACCTATGGTGGCCCCGGCGGCCATATTGGACTGCCCCTGAATGAGGCTGGCGACGAGGAAGGAATTATTGTGGTGCTGTTCGTGGACGGGAAAGATAAGGTTGTTGAGAATCTCGCAGCACGAAACCGTGGAATTATCCCCCAGCACCGAATGAATGAGCCTCGCCCCGTACTTGAGGCTGGAATTCCTCCCCATGACAAAACGCACCGCCTTGACGCCGTAAAAAACATGACAGCCGAAACCTATGATGCCGTTTACCAGTTCCACCCCTTCGCCTATTTGGGACGCTTCGTCCCGGGACGAATTTACCGTAAGGTTTTTAAGCTTGTTTGCGCCCTTTATATAGGCGTAGTCACCTATGGCGCAGTCCTTGATTATACGGCAGCTTTTAATGACCGCGCAGTTTCCCACCGTGCCGTATCTGCCCCGCCCGCAGCCGTACTGCTTCTGGGTCAGCTCTTTAAGGGCTTCCACAAGCCGCCTGTCGTCCCGGAAAGCGGCCCAGAGAAAGGCGTCGGCGCTTATCATGCTGTCAAAGGGCAGTACGGATCTTCCTCCCGCCTCGTTCATCACGTCAATCCAGATACGCAGTTCCTCTTCTTCGCCCGGAGCCAGTATGCCGTTGCCGAACTTGGCGTGGTTAGTGGTCTGCATCTCGTCAATGCGGGAGAGAATCACCTGGTCTCCGATGATGTAATGGGAAAGATACGGACAGTCGTATACGGCGCAGTTTTCTCCGATATCGGAAGAAATAACCGTGCTGTTCTGTATTCCCGCAGGAAGGGCAAAGTCATGATGTTGTATGACTGTCTGCTCAAGGGGGCCGATACGCACCAGGCCGTAGAAGCTGGAATTCCGTATGAGGCGGGGTTCAAAAGGATCGGCTACAAGAAAGTCGTCCCAGTTGGCCGCGGTATTGTTGTTTTCAAGGAGCAGGGCCTTTTCTCCGGCGCTGAGGGCCCTCCAGGGACGGTCCGGCGCGTCCCGGTCGCGGAGATAAAATTCATCCTTTCCCCGGGGAAGAAATTCCGGCGGTATAAATCCGTAGCCGAAACCGCTCTTACTCATGGCTTTTTTTCTCCAGACCGCTCTTCCCGGTCAGGTCGAGAATACGGCGGAACGCCGAATTGGTTTTTTTAAGTTCCCTGGAACCCCTGGTAATCTTACAGAGCGAAACACCCAGCTCCCTGGCGATTTCCCGCTGGGGTATTTTTTGGTCCAGGGCCTTTACCAGAGCCCACCTTGCCGCGATGTCCTTTATTTCGGCCGGGGTTAAAAGACAGCGGAGAAAGGCCTCAAGGAGAACGGGATCGCTGCTCTTTGCCAGAGCCTGCGAAAGTTCGCGTATATTCTGTTCTACGTCCTGCGTGTTCATGCCCATAGGTCATTGTACCCTGGAATTCCTGTTTCAACCATAGCCATAATCAGGGGCCGCCCCCCACTAAGCGCCGCACGACGACTATATACGGGTTTCGGCGGCAAGTTCGAGGATTTCTTCGGGCAGGCTGACAATGCGGTCCGCCCCAGCGTCCTCAAGAACCTGCCGCTCCCTGAAACCCCACAAAACCCCCACGCTGTGACAGCCGGCCGCCCCGGCCGTTTCTATGTCGGACTCCGAATCACCTACAAAAATCGTCTGCCTCGGACTGCTGTCAAATTCAAGAAGCATGTCCCAGAGCGCCTGGGGATCGGGCTTCCTCGGCACCCCCTCCCTTTCGCCAAACACCAGATCAAAAGAACCGGGCGGAAAAAGGGCCCCGACGACTTTAAGGGTGAGGACATGGAGCTTGTTGGAAAGCACCGCGGTCTGCATTTTCTTTTGCCTTAGACCGGCAATGAGTTCGGGAATGCCCGGATAGGGTTTTGAAAAATCAGCGGGATGGGCGCCGTAATAGGCGGACGAAGTATCGTAGAGCTTTTGTACGGTCTCGTCGTCCCGCCTTTCCGGGGGCAGACAGCGGGTGCAGAGATCGCGCCAGCCCCAGCCCACCAGAGGATAAAGCTCCTCCACCGCGTATTCCCGAAAACCGTGCATCCCAAGGCCGTAGTTTACTGCCCGGCCTATATCGCCCATGGTATCCACAATCGTACCATCAAGATCAAAGACAATGGTTTTAAATTTCATCGGTTTATGGTAGTACGAAAGACGTAAAAGGAAAAGAGGCCGCCTTGCCGCGAAAAAGCAATTTTTTTGCATTACCCTATTGTTTTTTAGCTCTTTTCCGTATATCCTTCAAAGTATATATGAATATTTATATTCAGAAATGAAAAAGTAGAAGGATGGTACTAATGAAGAAATTGCTTTTTTTACTACCCATACTGGTGCTTTTTGGGTGTAAAACAACTCCAAAGACCGAAAGCGCCTCCGGCAGGGACAAAGCCCTTGCCGCTCTGGAATCAGCCAGATCTATCAAGGCCGACGTGGCGGCCAAAGATATTTTTGATCCGGCTATGGCCGCTTTTAATGAAGCGGAGGGGCTTGCCTCTTCCTCAGCCGCCGCGGCAAACGAAAAATACCTCGCCGCCGAGCAGGGATTTACCAGCGCCTACAACAGGGCCCGGGACCTGCGCCGCGCCGCCCAGGACGCGCTTGACAAGGCCAAAGAGGAAATAAGAAACGTCGAAAACGACGCGGCTGAACTGGAAGAAAGCCGCAAGGCCGCAGAGGCTTCGGAGGGATAAAATGAAAAAATATATACTGGTTCTGTTGTTTCTTTCGTTTTTCTGCGCGGCTCTTTTTGCCCAGTCACTCGAAAACAACGAATACTACAGGCAGTCTGTAGAATACGCCAATCTTTCCCAGAAGGCCATGGATGACGGCGACTATGTCCTTTCGCGGGAATACGCCATTAAATCCCAGGAATTCGCCGCCCTGTCCAGGGAATATATACAGGCCCAGCTCCTGGCTTACCGGGCCCGTTCGTCCTATGTGGCCGCCAGGGCAAGAATGAACCTCGCCGACCGCACCAATCTCAGGAACCGCGACCGCGCCCTCTACGATGAGGCATCGGGTGTATTCACCCAGGCCACCAGGGAGTTTAACGCCGAGGACTGGCAGAACAGCATCACCAGTTCGCAGAGAGTGATTGAACTTTTACGGGACATGGATTCCCGCTATGCCGCGGTGGACCGCGCCGAAGGATTGGCCGCCTTTTACCGGGTCAAACTCAACCCCGCCAAGCGGGACTGCCTCTGGCGCATAGCCGGCTTTGACTACATCTACGGCAATTCGTGGGAGTGGAAACGCCTTTACGATGCCAACAAGGATACCTTCCCCGACCCCAACAACCCCGACCTCATTGTTCCCGATATGATACTCACCGTTCCCTCTATCAGAGGCGAAGCGCGGAGCGGAACCAGGTAAGGTTACGGTTTTCTAAAGAAACTTGAAGAAGCTCCGGAAACCCAATGGACCGGAGCTTTTTTTAAGAGCGGCGTATGTTTCCCGCTTTATGGAATTGCAGGAAGCCGACAAAAAACTTGAACGGAAACTTGAATCGTGACCTATGTCCTCGACGCCTGTGCGAGCCTTGCGGAGGAAGAATATTCACCACGAGGTCGCATAAGTCGAGGAAGTTCGCTAAGCGGCTGTCGAGGAATTCCTCTTTCCGTTTTCGCCTTCCGCGCCTTTGCGGTCAAATTCCTGAACCTGTAGAAATGGTATCGGAAGGGCCACCGTGACCGATAAAAGCCCCAGCCCTGTACGACGGGGCCAAATTTAGGTAAACTTGCCCTATGGACTTTCTGCGGGTGTTTGTTGAAAAGCGGCCGGGCTTTGAGGTGGAAGCGTCCCGGCTGGGGGAGGAACTGGCCGATTTTCTGGGGGGCCGGTATCCGGAGCTGGCCCGGTTGGAGGGGCTGCGGATCCTCCACCGCTATGACGCGGCGAATCTGGATGAAGACAATTTCAGGCTGGCGACGGAACTGGTGTTTTCCGAGCCCCAGTGCGACCGGGTGTTTTTTTGTCAAACCGTGCCCGTGGAACCGGGGGACCGGTTTTTCGGGATTGAATACCTGCCGGGACAGTACGACCAGCGTTCCGATTCGGCGGAACAGTGCGTCGAAACGGCTTTGGCGGGGCGGCTTTCCGCGTCCCGGCCCCGGGTGCGGGCGGCCCGGTTTATTGTCCTTTGCCCCGGCGATCTTCCCGTTTCCGATGAGGCCCTGGAAGCGGTTAAA
>JAIRTD010000011.1 GCA_031255115.1 Spirochaetaceae bacterium
AAGCAGGCCATATCCAGGGCGTTGTCCAACAAACGCAGGGCCATACGGCTTCCCCACAAAAAAGAAGAAATCCTGAGAGAGGTTCAGGCGGCCTATCACAGCCTGAGCCAGACCCTCAAGCACCAGCCGTCCATCACCGAAATAGCCGCCGAAATCAAACAGCCGGTTAGCGAAGTAACCGAGACGCTTTCCATCGCCAACGGCATGGTTTCTCTCGAAGCCGATACCACAGGCAGCGAGCTTTCTTCCATCATGGAAGTCTACGAGGATTATACCTACAGCCCCGAACGGGCGCTGATGAAAAAATCAATGCGTGTCGAGACCATGCGTTTTCTTTCCTGCCTCAAGGAACGGGAAAAGCGTATACTCATGTACCGGTACCAGCTTGCCGGACATGGACCCCATACGCTCAAGACCATAGGCGACCGCATGGGCCTTTCCTCGGAAACAGTACGGCAGATAGAAATGAGGGCCCTCAGCAAGATAAAAATTGCCGCAGCCTCTGATCCCGAAAACCTTCGGTATCTTGAAGCTATATAAGGTCCTTTTCCGTATCTTGAAGTCATGCAGCGCCTCTTGTTGAAAGTACCATGTTCAAGCTTGCCTGCATTTTCTCAAGCGGATAGGGCCCTCCGGCCTTGACTAAGGCATGCGCAGGGCCTATCTTTTCTTCCAGTGAAGGAAACCAGCAAAAAAGCGCGGAAAAAAAAGCCGGGGCGCAAATCAGGCCGCCGCCGGAAAGTACTGTTTGCGGACAGAATCAGGGCCGTGGTAATCGCGGGACTATTGATTTGCGTCACTGTCTCGATTACGATCATCGTCCTGCATCAAGGTTCACGGGCAAGGCAGAAAGCCCTTGAACGGATAGAGTCCGATCTTGAAAGGCTGGCGTCAGATCTTGAACGGGAAGGACCGGATCTGGTCCAACCAGGATTTTCAGATGAAGCTGCCGGAACCGTTAGCCGCACCGAAAACAACCCCGCCCGGCAAACGCAGACTCCCGGCCAGCCAACGCAGTCTCCAGTTCGGCCAGTGCAAACTCCCGGACGGCCTACACAGACGCCCGGCCAGCAACTAACGCAGTCTCCCGGACGGCCAGCGCAAACTCCAGAACGGCCTACACCAGGCCAAACGGCGCGGCCCCCTGAACAAGCGGCTCGCCCGGACGCGGCATTGCAAAGTGGCCGTGTTGAAAGGCCTCCTGAATTCCCCCGTAAGCGGACGGTGGTTTTTGTGATAGACGACGCGGGGAATAATCTGCATGAACTTGACGCTTTTCTTGCCCTGCCTTTTCCCCTGACCATCGCAGTGCTGCCGGGGCTGCCCCATTCCGTTGAGAGCGCCCGGAGAATCAGGGCGGCGGGCAAGGAACTGTTTTTGCACCAGCCCATGGAAGCCCTGGGCGGGCAGAACCCCGGCCCCGGCGCGGTCTACGCGGGAATGAGCGCCGCCCAGGTCAGGGCAGTGCTTGAGAAAAACCTGGCCGAAATAGGGCCGGTGGCCGGCATGAACAACCACCAGGGTTCCCGCATAACCATGGATGAGGCCATAATGGAAACGGTCCTTCTGGTATGCAGGGAAAAGGGTATATACTTTCTGGATTCACGGACCACCGCGGATACGGTGGCGCCGGTTGCCGCAAGACGGCTTGGAATACTTATAGGAGAACGGGACGTGTTTTTGGACAACATTCAGGATAAGGCGGCTATGATCCGTTCGATGCGGGAAGGCCTTGAGCGGGCCGGAAAAAAAGGCGCCGCGGTAATGATAGGCCATGTATGGTCAGCAGACCTCGCGGCGCTTCTTGAAGAACTGTACCCCGAACTGGTTGAACAGGGATATTCACTTTCGACTGTTTCAAAATTCATGATGGAGAACGCGGACAGTGAAAGTTCTGGGTATTGAGTCTTCGTGTGATGAATGCGCCGTTGCGCTTGTCGAGGATGGAAGCCGCATACTGTCCAATGTAGTGGCTACCCAGATACCCTTTCATGAAGCGTGGAACGGCGTGGTTCCTGAGATAGCCAGCCGCAAGCATACTGAATGGATTATGCAAGTGGCCGGTGAAGCCCTGGAAAGGGCGGGCCTCGGCCCTGACGGAATAGACGGCGTGGCGGCTACTTCCCGGCCGGGGCTTTTGGGTTCCCTCCTTGTGGGCCTGACCTTTGCCAAAGCCTTTGCGCTAAGCCGGGGGCTTCCGTTTATTGCCTGCGATCACATGCTCGCCCACCTCTACGCGCCTCGCCTCGCGTGCGCTTCAGATTCAGAACTTCCTCCCTATCCGTTTATAGGGCTTCTTGTTTCGGGAGGACACAGCATTATCTGCAAGGTAGAAGATTTTGACCGGGTAACGGTCCTTGGAACCACTATTGATGACGCGGTTGGCGAGGCCTTTGACAAAGTGGCAAAATTCTACGGCTTTGGCTATCCCGGCGGAGTGTATATAGACCGGCTTGCCCAAAAGGGCGATTCCGGGGCCTTTTGTTTTCCCCTGCCCAATCTTCACAAGGGCAGCCACGAATACGATCTTTCCTATTCGGGACTCAAGACCGCGGTGATTAACCAGCTTGAACAGTTCAGAGTCAAAAAAGCCCTTGATGACGAAAGTGAACGGGCCAACATAGCCGCTTCTTTCCAGAAAACCGCCGTGGATATACTGCTCCGCAGCCTGTTCCGGGCCGCCGTGGATACCGGGCTCAATACCATTGTAGCAGGCGGCGGCGTGGCGGCCAATTCGTATCTCCGCTCAATCCTCGCGTCCCGCAAAGACTTTCGCTGCGTCTTCCCCCCCCTTGAACTCTGCGGAGACAACGGCGCCATGATAGCCGGCCTTGGCTATCAATACCTCATCCGGGGCGAAACCTCCCCGTTAAGCGAAACCGCCTCGGCCCGTGTAAACGGCTTTAAACGAAAATACCCCTGACGCCCCGGACATCGCTGACAGACAAAAGACCGAAGAAGAATTCACCCCTAAGGCGAAGAAGTCAAAGAAGTTCGCTGAGCACCTCTCTGTTTTCACCTTTGTCCGTGATGACCGGTGTGGTCCGTGTTTCAAATTTATTCGTGGCGAGGGTTTAATACCCCGCGGCTCTGCCGCGCGGTTGTTGATTCCAGAAGCTTGTACCAAAACCAGGCGGGTTCTGGTACAAGCCGTGGATTCGTTTTACTGTAAATGCGTTGGAAGC
>JAIRTD010000042.1 GCA_031255115.1 Spirochaetaceae bacterium
AAGACGGGCCGGGAACCAGGCTTTTCTGGCAGCGCCGTCCTCTTTGGCCCATACACAGGCCAGGACAAGTACAAAGACATGCTTCAGCTTCATGCTGATAACGCATACTAGCCCTAAAAATTTTATTTGTCAAGGCCTTGGCGGCGGCGCGTAGGTCTATGATAATGGCATGTTCAGCTTACCTGGACGGAAAACGGAAGAGGAAAACCGCGAAGTCGAGGACATTTGATAAGCGCCTGCGATCAGGTTCTTCCTTCCTTTTTGCGCTTTCCGCGCCAAGACCTCGTTGACCAAGATTGAGTTATGTAGTAGGCTAATATTCCGTGATGTCCGGGCCATTGCCGGACTTGCGGATAAAACGGAAGTTGTTATGAAACCGAAGTTTCCGAACAACGCTACTATCGCCCGGGTGGTGAAATTGGCAGACACGCTAGTTTCAGGTACTAGTGCTCGCAAGGGCTTGGGGGTTCAAGTCCCCCCCCGGGCAAAAAGGAAAAACCCCGCCATAGAGCGGGGTTTTTTACTGCATACCAATGGGGACTTGAACCGGAGCGCTGACCCCGGCAAGGCACAGCCTTGACGGGGACACGGCGCAGGGACGCGCCGTTAAGCGCGCAGGCGGACCGGAAGCCGAGAACACGAAGTTCGTGGCTGGAGGGCAAGTCCCCCCCCGGGCAAAAATCTAACATTTACAAAGACACCTGCCCTGCCCATTGCCTTTTTACTCCAAAAAAAATGGGGACTTGAACCGGAGCGCTGACCCCGGCAAGGCGTACAGCCTTGACGGGGACACGGCGCAGGGACGCGCCGTGAAGCGCGTAGGCGGCCCGGAAGCCGAGAACACGAAGTTCGAGGCTGGAGGGCAAGTCCCCCCCGGGCAAAAATCTAACATTTACAAAGACATCTGTCCTGCCCATTGCCTTTTTGCTCCAAGAAACATGGGGACTTGGGGAGCTATTTCTCCGCGGCCCTCATCCTGGCGCTGGCCGCGTGGGCTTTGAGGCCTTCGGCGCGGGCGATGATTTCGGCGGCGTTGCGGACCGGTTCGGAGCCGGCGGCGGCCCTGAGTGTGGTGGGTGTCTTGAGGAAGTGGCGTACGGAGAGGCCGCCTGAATAGCGGGCGCTGCCTGAGGTGGGGAGGGTGTGGTTGATTCCCGCGGAATAGTCGCCGAGCACTTCGGCGGCTTCTTTTCCTATAAAGAGGGAGCCGAAATTGCGGAGATGGGGTATCCACCGGGCAGTGTCCTTGAGCTGTAGTTCAAGGTGTTCCGGGGCTATGGTGTTGGCAATGCGCAGGGCTTCTTCTGTGGTGTTATAAACAACAATGAGGCCGCCAGAATCAAGGGACTGCCTTGCGGTAGCGGCATCATCAAGTGCGGCAAGCTGCCTTTCCAGTTCTGCCATGACTTTGGCGGCCAGGACCTGGTCAGGGACGAGGAGCCGGGCGCGGGCATCGGCGTCATGTTCGGCCTGGGCAAGGAGGTCGGCAGCAATGAGCGCCGCATCGGTGGCTTCTGAAGTATCCGCGATAACAAGCACATCGGTGGGTCCGGCAATAAAATCTATGCCTACTTCTCCTGCGAGAAGGCGTTTTGCCGCCGCTATATACTTGTTTCCGGGACCAACAATGAGGTCAACCCTGGGGACGCTTTCGGTTCCCAGGGCCAGCGCCGCTATGGCCTGGGCGCCGCCCATGGCGAAGATCCTTGGCGTTGGAGCCGTTGAATTCGTTGGATCTGCCGGAGTCGTGGAGGCCGTATCACAGGCGCTTGCCGCGTTAGGCGTAGTTCCGTCATGCATGGTCCGGCATACAGAGGCGGCAATAGCCGCGGCGGCAAGTATGCGCCTGTCAGGGAGGCCGTCTTCAAGGGGCGGCGAGGCAAGTATGACTTCCCCGGTTCCGGCGCTTAAAGCGGGTACAAGACCCATGAGCGCCGAGGATATGAGGGGAAAGCGTCCGGCAGGAACGTATACCGCGGCCTTTTCTACAGGAATGACTTTTTGGCCGGCAAGAATGCCCGGCGCACATTCATATTCAAACTCACGGAACTGGGCTTTTTGTTTGAGGGCAAAGTAGCGTATATTACCTGCGGCAAGGGTAAGGGCGTCCAAAAGCGCGCGGTCGTCCTTTTCAAGCGCTGTTCTGGCTTCTTCGGCCAGGGCAAAGGGGACTTCGAGATGGGAAGGCGAACTTTTGTCAAAGCGGGAAGCGTAACGCCTGAGCGCGGCGTCTCCTTCGTTCCGGACGGCGCTGATGATTTCTCCGGCGATACGGTTTGCTTCTTCGTCCAGGGACGGCGGGGGGAGCGCTTTCCAGTACGCGTCAAATTCACCTGAACTGATGAGCTTCATTGGGTTTCTCCTTTGCAGGCCGCGAGAAAGGTATCCATGTCCGCGTCGCTTCCTATGCTTACCCTGAGGTAATCGGCGATAGTGTTAAAGTGCCTTGTCAGTATGCCTTTTTCCCTGAGGGCAGAAAAAAACAGGGCGCCGCTTTTTGCCGGGTGGCGTACAAAAATAAAATTCGCCTGGGAGGGGATTACCGTAAAGCCAAGGTCCCTGAGGGCGGCGCTTACCCGTTTTCGCGTGGCAATGATTTTTTGATTTATCTCATTGTAATAGGCCCTGTTTTTAAGCGCCGCAACGGCTCCGGCCTGGGCAAGGCGGTCCAGGGTATAGGAATTAAATGAATCCCTGACGCGGCAGAGTCCTTCGATGAGTTCTTCGCTGCCTATGGCAAAGCCGGTTCTGAGTCCCGCGAGGGAAGCTCCTTTGGAAAGGGTCTGTACGACGAGTATGTTGGGATGGTCCGCGATATACGGAATAGCGGACGTAACGCCCGCTTCTCCTGAAAAGGCTATATAGGCTTCGTCGATGATCAGGACCGGCTTCTTTGCTGTTGGCGGCGCGGCGCTTGTTGCGTCGTCTTTCACGGCGCTGCCGTTTGTTGCGCTGTCTTTTATGGCGCTGCCGTCTTTTATGGCGGAATTTTGCCGCTGCTCCATATATTCGGCTATGCAGAGGAGTTTGCGGACGGGGAGGCCCCGGCCTGTGGGCGCGTTTGGATTGGGTATAATCGCGCCGCCTGAGGGAATCAGATAATCCCTGTGGTCAATCGAAAAATCTTCTTTAAGGGGAATGGCCCGGGACGGCGTGTTCCAAAACCGGGCATAGACCGGGTAAAAACTATAGCTGATGCCGGGAAAGAGTACGGTTTTGGTATCCTGGTTTCCGGCGGCGCTGTTTTCGCCTAACGGGGAGGACTCAAAAAAAGCGGCAAAGGCAAAGGCAAGAACTTCGTCCGACCCGTTGCCCGCAAAAACCTGTCCGGGTTTTACGCCGAAAAAAGAAGCCGCTTCTTCGCGGAGTTTTGTGCAGGAAGGATCGGGGTAGAGATTGAGTTCCTGGTTTGCCGCTTCTTGTAACGCTTTAAGGACTGCAGGCGGCGGCGGATAGGGGTTTTCATTGGTGTTGAGTTTAATAAATTTTCTGTCCCTGGGTTGTTCGCCGGGAACATAGGGCGAAAGACCCCGTACTCGCTGGTTCCAATACACGCTCATTACTCAACTCCTCAACGGATTTTTATCCGGGGGTAGCGCAAGACCGGAGGGCTTGCGCGGAGGGGGGCGCGAAACAAATTGCGCCGCCTTGAAAAAAAGGCGGGGAAATGCGCCCCCCTTTTACCGCGTTAGGCTTCATTTTTTGTGGCGGCGGTCGAGTTCGGCGAGGACTTCCGCTACGCTGACTTTTTCCCGCGTCATGACCACTGTGAGAAAGTAAAGCAGGTCGGCGGCTTCCCAGACTACTTCGGCGTGGGTTTTGGCCGTGCAGACTTCTTCGGCTTCTTCCATGATTTTTTCCCGCACGAGTTTGTCGTCCAGGGTTGCCGTGTAAGAGCCGGGGACGGGATTGCTGAAGCGTTCCGCGATGATGGATTGGAGCAGTTCCCAGGTATAGTCCCGGTCTGTTTCAAAGCAGCTATACGC
>JAIRTD010000133.1 GCA_031255115.1 Spirochaetaceae bacterium
GGATTAACCAATTTTTAACACTTCACTCATTCTCTCTTAACAGCGCCCCGGTACAGTAAGGCTATCTGATACACAAGGAGTAACAAGTATGAAAAGAATCTTTATCGCCTTTCTCTTAACGGCCGCGTTTCTCGGTTCTGTTTTTTCGACACCAAAACAAGACCAGGGCGGAAGTACCGGCGCCTATACCATAACGCTTGCCGGTTCCACTTCGGTAAGCCCTCTCATGGAACTCTTGACAGCAGAGTACAAAAACATACGGGGAAACGTGTCGTTTAACATCAGCGCCACAGGTTCGGGAGACGGCATCAAGGCCGTTCCAGCCGAAACCGCCGAGATAGGAATGTCCAGCCGGGAATTAAGCCCCGCCGAAACCGGAACCGGTATTGACGAACATCTTATTGCCATTGACGGCATCGCGGTCATCGTCAACGCCGGAAATCCCGTCTCCAATCTAAGCATAGACCAGATACGGGATATTTATACCGGCGTCATTACCGACTGGAGCCAGGCCGGAGGCAGACCCGGCAGAATCGCCGTTGTCTCGCGGGAAAGCGGCTCAGGAACAAGAGGCGCCTTTGAAGAGATCGTCGCCTTTCAGGACAGACTGGTTCTGGGCGCCGTCGAATTTGACGGCACCGGCGCGGTAAAAGCCGAAATTTCACGTAACGCCGGCGCCATAGGATATATCTCCCTCGGCTCGGTGGACAATTCGGTAAAACCCCTGAACGTAGCCGGAGTCCCCGCCACCACCGCCAATGTGGTAAACGGCACATACAAAATCGCGAGACCCTTTCTCCTCCTCACCAAAAAAGGCAGAACCCTCCACGCCGAAACACAGGCCTTTCTCGACTGGATCTTAACCGAAGCCGGACAGACCATCGTCAAGACAAGCTGGATTTCTGTAAAGTAAAAAAGCGGGGGAGTGAAGACCGGCGCGCATGCTCCGCATCTTCATTCCCCAGAACGAACCCAAAGATAAAAACCTGAACGCGCTCTTAGAAAAATGATTTAGATAAATCGGGCGCATTTTTGGCGCTTCGCGCCAAAAACCGGGCTTTCCGGGGTTCCGCTTCGCTCCGTTCTTTGCGCGTTGCGCAAAGAACGCTTCGCGCCCCTCCAATCCCTTGCGCGGTATCAAGGGGCCTTGGCAGATCGAGCCACCCAACGGGCGGCCCGGAGCGCTATACTCCATAGATTTGAGTTTGTCAGGTGTGGAATTAGTTAATTCCTTACCTGACAAACACTTAAAATCGGAATTCTCTGACAATTTCAAATTGTCAGAGAATATATCAAGTGAGCTTGTTCCAAAACCCGGTTAGTTTCGGAACAGGCTCTTGGAAAAAAATTTTATGGTGTATCCCTATGTCACTATTTTGTAAAAACTCCGTTATATTTGGATTTTGCAACACCCTTTTGTACATAATTTGTTATTGTCAAGGTCTGATTATTATTTGACAATTCAAAATTAAAACTGAATGCTTCACCACCATATCCAGGCCAAATACCAGTAATGGTATTAGCGGTTACGGTACTAATATTCAAATTCAGAGAATATATCTCAACCGCTTTTTCAGAGCCGTGGTTTTCAAATTTACAAAACCTATTATCAGAGGATTTCCATGTCCCAAGCAATAGTGACCAAACATTACTGCCGCCGCCGCTACCGCCATTACCGCCACCGTTACCACCGCCGCCACCAGTCCCGGTATCACATCCAGCCAAAACAAACCCACAAACCAAAAGAACACCAATACTCACAAACCATTTCCGTTTCATTTTCAAAACCCTTCCTTCATATTGATTTTGGGGAACATACCTTCCCCATTATGGAATAAGCGCTGAGAGCATAGGGCCAAACGGAACCTGTATTTTTCGCTCGCCGGGACGGAAAAGCAATAGTAGATACGTACCCCGTAGTCGCTGCGGGATCATAAAAAGAACGCTTAAAAGTATATGCGGCGTTTTGTATGCCGTAAGACGGCATAGCTTCACGGAAGCATGAGAGTTTACAAACAAAGGACAATGACCGGTACGGTATATTGGAAAGTACAGCTAAATGAAATTCATGCGAGACGGGGGGGGGGGTAATCCGTTATAGCATATAGACTTACGAGCATTTTACCTTAAGCAATCCTCTTCATAACGTTTATAAGAAAACACGAATCTTTTGTAGTTTATTATGAATTATTTTGAGTGTCAAGCGCATTTGGTAACAGTTTAAAATAAGGCATATCGGAGACGGGCCGTTTTTTAACCAAATCTTAACAATTCGCTCACCTTGTTTTAACAGTGCGGGGCTATGGTCTTTTCATCTTGAATAGGGGAGGGGCCATGCTTGACCGCCTGAGCGCCGATGTTTTTTTTAGGCACCTGTTCCGGGTGATGTCCCTCAGCTCTGTGCTTGCGCTGGCTTCCATCCTGGTCTTTGTATGTGTCCAGGGCGCGGGGCCTTTTATGTTTCCGACGGCAAAGGGAATACGCGTCGTGCCTGAACGGGTCGAAGAAATTACCGTAAACGGCGAAGTCTACAAAAATCACACAACTTTTATCAATATCCCGCCTGATACTTCTTTGATTTCCATACAGTATGTTGCCGGAGGCCGTTCCGGTTCTCTTGAGATAGCGGTAAACAACGCGGAAAAGGATCCCGAAGAAATTCTTGAGTTTACCGGAAACGACGAAGGCGAAATAACGTATCCCCAGGCCTATACCTTTACCGTAAGCTGCTATCCGGGTCCCTTGCCGGGCCTGTCGTCCCGGATACATATCCTGCTTCCTGAAAGACCTTATAATTTTTTCCGCTTTATAGGCGGTCTTGAATGGCGTCCGAGTTACAATAAACTCTACGGCATACTGCCCATGATAGTGGGCACGGTCGTCGTAAGTTTTGCCGCCATTCTTTTGGGTCTGCCCCTGGCGCTTCTTTCCGCTGTGTTTCTCGCCGAATTTGTCCCGCCGAAACCGGCCGCCCT
Source organism: Spirochaetaceae bacterium (assembly GCA_031255115.1). Classification (GTDB taxonomy): domain Bacteria; phylum Spirochaetota; class Spirochaetia; order Treponematales; family Breznakiellaceae; genus JAIRTD01. The sequence continues at coordinate 2,976 of JAIRTD010000133.1, forward strand.
TATCAGAAGCGGTATAGAACTCTTGGCCGGAATTCCATCGGTGGTGTACGGGTTCTTCGGCCTCATGGTCATTGTTCCCTGGGTAAAAAACAGCTTTGGCGTCGCGTCGGGGAACGGCCTTCTTGCCGCCGCCATGGTTCTTGGGGTGATGATACTGCCCACGGTAATCATCATTGCCGAAAGTTCCATCAGGGCTGTTCCGCTTTCCATACGGGAAGCGTCCCTGTCTTTGGGCGCGAGTAAAATGCAGACCGCCTGGGCAGCGGCGCTGCCCCACGCCAGGTCGGGGGTAATGGCCGGGGTGATTCTGGGAATATCCAGAGCAGTAGGAGAAACCATGGCGCTTATTCTTGTGGCCGGAAATTCACCCCAGCTTGTACGGAGTCTTACCGGCAGCATACGCACCCTTACCGCCACCATCGCCCTTGAGATGGGCTACGCCGAAGGCCGGCACAGCGAGATGCTTTTTTCGATAGGCGTGGTGCTGTTCGTCCTTATTCTTTCCCTTAACGGCAGTATCCTCTTTATGAGACGGGAAACCCGGCAATGAAAAAAGCGCGAAAAATCCGTGACGGCCTTCTATACGGGATTATGGCAGCGGCCCTTGTACTGGTCGCCGTTATACTGCTTTTAATCCTTGCCTATATACTTGTCCTGTCGGCGGGTTTCCTGAATCTTTCTTTTGTTTTTGCCCCGCCTGAAAACGGCGGTATCTTTCCCATGGTGATTACCACCTTTTATGTCGTGGCGGTCTCGCTGGCGATCGCCCTTCCCGCGGGAATAATGACGGCGATTTTTCTCAACGAATATTCAGGCAATACCCCTGTCGTCGGCCTGCTCCGCCTGGCCATAGAAACCCTCGCGGGTGTTCCGTCCATCATCTACGGCCTCTTTGGGCTTCTGGTATTCTGCCGTGTTTTTAAGTTCGGCCAGTCCATCATAGCCGGGGCGTTCACCTTAAGCATCATGATTCTTCCGGTAATCATACGGACTGTAGAAGAATCCCTTAAAACCATTCCCGCCTCTTTCCGGGAAGGAAGCCTGTCCCTGGGGGCGACGCAGTTTCAGACTATCTTCTTTGTGGTCATGCCCCAGGCTCTGCCGGGCATTGCCGGTTCGGCGATTCTTGCCATAGGCAGGGTGGTAGGAGAATCCGCTCCGGTACTGCTTACCGTGGGGATTACGCGCAATCTTCCAAAATCAATTTTTGAATCCGGGCGCACCCTGACCATACATCTTTACTATTTGACAAAAGAAGCTATCAGCCCCGACGATTTCGGCATAGCCTTTGCCACAGCCGGGATACTCATCATCGTTGTACTCTTAATCAATTCGGCGGCAAAGCTTATTACCTGGGCCTTCAAAAATCGAAGTCGCACAAAAACCTCAAATTTTTAAACAAGTCCAAAGGATGGGAAAATCAGCATGACAGTCAACAAGATTGAAGTAAACAGCCTGGATTTTTTTTACGGGGAGTTTCAGGCTCTTAAAAACATCAATTTTTTCCTTGCCCGCGGGGAAGTCGCCGCCCTCATAGGCCCATCGGGCTGCGGAAAATCAACGTTTATACGGATACTCAACCGCATGAACGACCTTATTCCGTCATGTCGTTTAACGGGGAGCGTTCTGCTCGACGGCGAAGATATTTACGGAAGCATGGATGTAACGGAACTAAGAACCAGGGTAGGCATGGTATTCCAAAAACCGAACCCCTTCAACATGAGTATTTTTGACAATGTCGCCTACGGCAGAAGAATGCAGGGGCTTTGTAAGAGACAGGCCCTCGAAGAACTGGTCGAAGCGTCCCTTGTCCGGGCGGCCCTCTGGGATGAGGTAAAGGACAGGCTTAAAAAACCGGCCTTGAGTCTTTCGGGCGGTCAGCAACAGCGGCTCTGCATTGCCCGCAGTATTTCCATGGAACCGGAAATCATTTTAATGGACGAACCGACCAGCGCCCTTGATCCCATTGCCACAGGCAAGATAGAAGAACTTATCGGCGAACTTAAAAAAGACTACAGCATTATCATTGTAACCCACGCCATGCACCAGGCGGCGCGTCTGAGCGGCAAGACGGCGTTCTTTCTTTTGGGAGAACTTATTGAGTACAGCGATACGAGGACGCTTTTTACCAACCCCGGAGACAAGAGAACCGAAGATTATATTTCAGGGAGGTTCGGTTAGATGGAAAACAAACGGATGATTTTTTCCGAAGAACTTGCCCTTGTGCGTCACGACATTCTTGTCATGGCGTCCCTGGTCGAGGAAGGTCTTGGAAAGGCCCTGGCCGCCTTTCAGACTAACGACAAGGAGCTGGCAAAAACCGTCAAGAAGGCCGACGCCAATGTCAACGCGATGCAGCTCAAGATAGAAGACGAGGTAGTCGTACTTATTGCCACCCAGCAGCCGGTCGCCAGGGATCTTAGAGAAATTTTTACTATATTGAAGATTACCTCAAACCTTGAACGGGCGGGGGATCATGCGGTACACTTGGCAAAGACGGCGATAAAACTTTCGGGCAAAATATCGTTTCGCGCAATGGAGCGCCTGGAACGTATGGTAAAGACCAGCCAGGAAATGATTCGCGGGGCTGTTTCGGCGTATCAGAAACAGGACGCTGAGACAGCGCGGCAGGCCGCCGCCCTGGACGACGACATTGACGGCGAGCATAAAAAGATTTCCGAGGAGATATTAAAGCTGATGAAAAAGCGCCCTGAGTTATTGAAAAAGGCCCTTCGTTTTCTCCATACCTCAGGGGATATTGAACGGGTAGGGGATCATATCACCAATATTTGCGAGGCGATAATTTATATGATAGAGAGCAGGCACGAGGAGTTAAATGAATAAACTTGTTAAACAATCCGGTTGGTTGTCAAACAACTCTAATATACTCCATAGATTTGAGTTTGTCAGGTGTGGAATTAGTTAATTCCTTACCTGACAAACACTTAAAATCGGAATTCTCTGACAATTTCAAATTGTCAGAGAATAAA
>JAIRTD010000132.1 GCA_031255115.1 Spirochaetaceae bacterium
CATTGCCGAAAAGACCATACAGGAAGCCCTTTCGTATCTCCGTATACAGGTGTATGGTTTTCCTTCACTTTCGTTTACCTTTACCATAAACGCCGTGCTTCGCGGTGTGGGTAATACCAGGGCCGCTTTTTACAATAACGCCGTTTCAAATCTGGTCAACATTTTCTTTAACTACTGCCTCATAGGCGGCCGGCTGGGGTTCCCCGCCCTGGGCGTGGCCCGGGGCTTCCATAGCTACGGTTATCGGCCAGTGCGCGGCTCTGGGCATGGCCTTCTGGAGGGTCCTCGGCGGCAGGGAATTTGTACGCATTGAATGCAAGAAGCTGTTTACTATCAACATGGCAATGATAAGCCGCATACTCAACATCGGGATTCCGGCCCTGGCGGAACAATTTGTTATGCGTATCGGCATTATGTTTTTTACCATAATTATAACGTCCCTGGGCGACCACGCGTATGCCGCCCACATGATGGCCATGAACATACAGCAGCTTTCCTTTACCACCGGCATGGCCTTTGGCGCGGCGGCTACTACCCTGGTGGGTCAGTGTCTGGGGAGACTCAGGGCTGACTTGGCGAAGCTCTACGTTAAAATGACACAAAACCTAAGCTATATTGTTTCGGGCATGGTCGCCCTGCTGCTCTTTTTTGGCGGTGAACTTATCACGTCCCTTTATTCGGACGACAAGGAACTGATTCATCTTGCCGCAACCATGCTTAAAATTATCGCCGTGGTAAACCCCGTGTCCAATGCCCGCTTTGTATATGTATCCGCCCTCAGGGGCGCGGGGGATTCCCGTTTTGCCGTGGTGATTTCTTTTGTGGGCGTACTTTTGGTGCGGCCCCTCATGAGCCTTGTTCTGGTTCTCCCCCAACTGCCTTTTCGGCTTGGCCTTGCCGGTGTGTGGATAGCCCTGAGTTCAGACGGCGTGGTCTGTTATGTGCTTTCGCGGTTCCGCTTTAAGGCGGGGAAGTGGGCCAATATCAAAGTATGAGTTTTGTATCGAAAAAACTGCCCTTGCCCGGACCAAAGATTGAAGCCGGGGCGGATTTCTGGTTAGTACCAGCGGCTTGCTCTTGCCGCCCCTTTGTTTTATAATAGTATTAGCAGGAGAATACCATGATAAAAGAAACCATCAGTAAATTATTAAACGAACAGGTCAACGCCGAATATTATTCAGCGTATCTTTATCTTTCAATGGCCGCCTATGCCGACCGGGCGGGGTACAAGGGTATCGCCAACTGGCTTCATGTACAGGCAAAAGAAGAAATGGCCCACGGGACCCGTATTTTTCAATATATGCTGGAACGGGGCGCTTTGCCTTCCCTGGGCGGGATAAAGGCCCCGCCTGCTTCATACAGCGGCATCACCGAAATTTTTGAAAAGGTACTCGCCCACGAACAGGGCGTTACCGAGAGCATCAACCGTATCGCTACCCTGGCCGAGCAGGAAAAGGACCACGCCGCCTATCAATTTATCAGTTGGTATGTAAGCGAACAGGTTGAAGAAGAAGCCAGCGCCGAAGAGCTGCTGACCAGGGTCAAGCTTATCGACAGTCATTCGGGCCTTCTCTTCAATCTTGATACTGCTCTGGCCTCCAGGGTTTTTACCGATCCCTTTGGTCGCTAGGCGTTCTTTGTATCAAAGTCCCCTTGAAGTCTCCTCTTCTGTTGCGTATGCTTACACAAGGAGTGAACCATGAACAAAAGTCCTGTTGCCGCGTATCTTGCCAAAACAGATCCGGCCAAGGTAGACACCGGCTTTCTGGCGTATCTTTGCAACCTCGAAAAAACCGCCGAGGTCGCGCCTGAGATCGCCGCTTCAATCGTAAAGGAACTGGAAAACCAGCGGAGCCGTATCAAACTTATCGCCAGCGAAAACTACTGTTCCCTGCCGGTGCAGCTTGCCATGGGGAACCTCCTCACCGATAAATACGCCGAGGGCATGCCCCGGCACCGCTTTTACGCCGGAAACGAAAACGTTGACGCGATAGAAGCCCTGGCGGCCAGTGAGGCGCGGGAACTTTTTGGCGCTGAGTACGCCAATGTACAGCCCCACTGCGGCGCCGACGCAAATCTCCTTGCCTACTGGGCCATACTTACCACGCGGATTGAGAATCCCGCGCTGGAACAATACGGCGAGACCAATCTCTACAAATTAAACGACGCCCAGTGGAAGGAACTCAAGCTCCGCCTGGGAAACCAAAAACTTTTGGGCCTTGATTATTATTCCGGCGGCCACCTTACCCACGGCTACCGCTACAATGTATCGTCCCGCATGTTTGACGTTTACGGATATTCAGTGTCCAAAGAAAGCGGCGAGCTTGATTATGACGATATTGAAAGGCAGGCAAGGGAACTTAAACCCTTTATACTGCTTACCGGATATTCCGCCTATCCGCGAAAGATAAATTTTAAGCGCATGAGAGAAATCGCCGACGCGGTGGGCGCGGTCTTTATGGTGGACATGGCCCATTTTGCCGGCCTTGTGGCGGGCAAGGTTTTTACCGGCGATTATGACCCGGTGCCCCACGCCCATGTGATAACCAGTACGACCCACAAAACCCTCCGGGGCCCCCGTGCGGGGCTGGTGCTTTCTACCGCCGAATTTGCCGAAGCCCTGGACAAGGGTTGTCCCCTTACCATGGGCGGCCCCCTTCCCCATGTAATCGCCGCCAAGGCAGTGGCCTTTAGAGAAGCCCGGCAGCCGGAATTCAAAAGTTATGCCCGGCGCGTTGTAGAAAACTGCCAGGCCCTTGCCGCTTCGTGTATCAAACACGGCCTTGAGGTTCTTACCGGCGGAACCGACAACCACCTTATTCTGGTCAATGTCCGCCCGCTGGGCATCACCGGCAGACAGGCCGAAAGCGCCCTCCACGAATGTCATATTACGGTAAACCGGAACAGCCTTCCCTTTGACCCCAACGGTCCCTGGTACACTTCCGGCCTCCGCATAGGAAGCGCCGCGGCCACTACCCTGGGCATGGGCGTTGCCGAAATGGAAGAGATAGGCGCGGTCATCGCCCTTATTCTCAAAGGCACATCCCAGGCCCAGGACTCCAAGGACCCGGCAAAGAAAAGCAAGGCCAAATACCATATTGAAGAAGCGGTTAAAACGGAAGCCCTTGGCCGGGTAAAAAAAGTCCTTGACCGTTTTCCGGTATACCCCGAACTTGATCTTGAATTCCTCAAGGATGCCTTTGTTGATTAAACGGGCCCTGGCGCTGGAAGGCGGAGGACTCAGGGGCATTTACACCGCCGGTGTTCTTGAGTCTTTTCTGGAAGCCGGGATAGAGTTTCCCTACATCATAGGCGTTTCCGCCGGCGTGGGTTACGGCTGCTCCTATGTGTCAAAGCAGCCGGGGCGCAACCTCGCCGTTCTGGTCGGGTACCGTAACGACCGGCGCTACCTTTCCCTGTGGAGTTATATAAAAACCGGAAACTACTTTGGCCTTGATTTTATCTACGGCGATATACCCCTCACGCTGATTCCCTTTGACATTAAAACCTTTATCGATTCGCCGGTGCGTTTTGTTACAGTCTGTACGGACTGCACAAGCGGCGAAGCGGTGTACTTTGAAAAAAACAAAGACATACTCACCGTGATGAAAGCGTCATCGGCGCTGCCCTATGCGTCAAAAATGGTGGAATACCAGGGGCGCAAATTTCTTGACGGCGCGATAAGCGACGCCATACCCCTTAAAAGAGCCATAGCGGACGGCTTTACGCATACCGTAACCATACTCACCCAGCCCAAAGGCTTCCGCAAGAAAGAAGAATACCATCCGCCTGACTTTCTTTTTTACCGGAATTATCCACGCCTGTCGGCGGCCCTTAAAACGCGGGTAAGGCGCTACAACGAAAGCCTCGATTTTGCCGTCTCCGAAGCGGAGGGCGGCAGAAACATCATCATACAGCCGTCTCAAGACCTCGGCGTTACACGCACCGAAAAAAGCGTCCCTAAACTGGTAAGCCTTTACGAGCTTGGCAAAAAAGACGGCAAACAGGCGCTGCCCCTGATAACAGGGCGCACCACCTTATGAAAGATTATCTTGAAAGTATAAAGGCAAATTGCTCATCAAGCGTTATTACTATTTTGGCGGACGGTATTATACAAACATCCGGCATGATCGATTTACATACCATGAGGCGCATGTCGTGGTTGTCTTTGGAATATATTGTATAAATTTATACAAAAAACCGACTTTACAAGATAAAAATTATAGTATATAATCTTTGAAAGAGGGAAAAATGGGCAGGCTCGGTGTTTATATGATGATTGATGACAATACATTAGATGGTATGATGAAATTAGATGGAGATGGACTTTTTGAAAAAGTCAATGAGTTGGAAGAAATAAATGAAAAATATACTATTGATAAATTATGGGATGGTTTACACTTTTTATTAACAGGCGTTTCGGCCAGTGCTCCTATTGATGGTAATAAATTAAGTGAAGCAATTGTTGGGGTTCATGTTTTTGATGCAAATGACGACGACTTCATTGCCTGCATTGAAAATGACGAATTGCCTGAAATTATTAAATCGTTGCAAAATGTTAATATAAAAGAACTGGAAGAGGGATTTAATCCAAAAGCATTTAAAAGAAATAAAATTTATCCAGATATATGGGAAGAAAATAAAAAAGACGAATTATTCAAACAATTAATAAATGAATATGATGGTTTATCAAAATTTTATCAAGAGGCACTTGAAAAAAATAAACATATTATATTTAGTGTTATATAATAAAATAATATTATAGAGGCAACTATGGCAAAAAAGATCGTTTTTGAGGAAGGCCAAATTTTCACAATAAAGGTATATCAAAAACATTAGGGTTATATAAGGATATGTCAAAAGATTTTGATCATATATTAAAAGCATTTTTTTGAATATTGCCTTGGGACTGTTTTTATAAAGACGATTATGTAGATGAAGTATTGATAAAAGGCA
>JAIRTD010000163.1 GCA_031255115.1 Spirochaetaceae bacterium
TCAGACACCAACAGGATTACGTCACTACAGCTCTCAGTACAGTGCGCGCCTCGGTGTACACACAAACGACCTAGTAGTGAACCTCATGGCGCAACCCGACAACAGGCGATTGCGAAGACACCTGCCAAACGATCTGCCTACCAGATTCTAAATGTAATTGTCTTATTTGTAGTGTAGTCTTTAGAGTTTAGTTTGTAAGTCTCATGCCCGCAAGCTAGAATAGGCTTAGTGCCTATCAGTTACAGAAGAGAGCTACTGAGCCCTCATCTACATGCTACTGTATAAATGTTCGCACAATTTGCTGAAAGTGCAATACTTGCACAGATTTCGAATAAAATGGGATCAAAAATGAAAACAGATTCTCTGAGAAATATTGGGTCTGGAACGGGATCCACTCAGCCTTGTGAGGATATTTTAGGAGGTACTTGGCAAAACAGTAGCGGCTGCGGTCTAGAAAACTGAGATTAATGGCCGTTGGGAACCACCGCTCTGACCACGCTGCACACTCCATCAGCAAAAGTTGGCACTAAAATTCTCCGACCAGCATTGAGCGCTCAGTTGATGTAGTTCGCTTTCGGACTAAAGCCATGGAATTTGTGTTGCTCGTTAAGGCCTTTAAAATATTCCTGTATTAACATATGTTTTGCAGAAAAGGATGCATGTGCAGAAGACCAAAGAGAATGCGTATCGTGGAATCACTGTTAATCATCCTGTGCATAGAGGGGTACTATTCTATGGTCGAAGAGCCCTGTCTACTGTGTATATTTCACGGCGGTATCAATTATAGATGTCTTCTAGGACTTTGTACCGTGTAAAATAGTTCGAAGGTGACCATGAAGAATGTTGTGTTCTTGAATGTTACGCCGTGTATTACGCCTCCATCTTCAGAGTGACAAGAATTTGCGAACTTGGGACGTCATCAACAACTGGCAACTGAAATACGCTGCGAAGAAATGCTTACAAGAGCCACATAGCGTAACATTCCAGAAGACAGCATTCTTCATATCACTTCCATCTTTAAGGTGACTTGTCTAGTAAGAACCGACGTTTCGAAGGAGCATATCGTCTCTTTCTTCAGGGTGACAATTCTTGTTATCCTGGAGATGAAATGCGAAGTGTTTCTCCGAAAAGTCGGATCTCACTAGATCATGCGGCAACTTTCTTCAGCTGTCACAGTAGATTAGCTACTACAATGGTCTCGTCGAGTTTGTTTCTCTTGTGATTCAAGTTATGTTTCGCGAGGAAACTAATCGTGAAAAACACGTGGAAGATTATGTGGGCCTTGCACTAGTAATATTCTAGAATACTGAAAGGCCAGATACATTTTTGTTTAACATGCGGCAACAGATGTTAAGGCTGACATCCTTTCCTGGTAGGTAACAGAATTATCAACAATTTTCCTCTAGATATAATAATATACTTATCAATTTTAACTGAAAGATTTCCCATAAATAGTACTAAAATGCAATAGAATATTTTCATAATCGACACAAAAATTAGTCCGTATATTCCTCCGCATGTGAGAGCAGACTTTCTATGCTGAAGGGGTTTGATCTCTTGGCTGCAGATGGCCTTGGTGTTCGACATGGCGGGGATATTGTGTCTACAGACTGCGTTAGTTCCTGTGACATCCGCTTGGAGTCATCACTGTAAGATGTTACTGCGTCATAACCTTGTTGTGACACTAAGCCATCATCAGTATTGGTTTTCATTGTCGTTGAGATGTAATTTATATTGTTATAATTAGTTTCTTCGTCTGATGTGACATGAACATTTTCTTGACAACGATTCTCTGGATCGTGACAAATATTTTTATCCATTGTTGAGTCGTCTTCCACGTCTATGTCTGTATCGTCTTCGTCATTGTTTGATTGACGATGTTGACTGCCGGGACTTCCGGTAGTGGCACTATCATCAGCGGAAATGAGAAATGCTCCACTGGCGCCCGCCGACGTGGAGGTCGCTTCACGTTTGGCTTCCCACTCTCGTCGCAAGGTAGCCATGTCTACTGCTATTCCCTTCGCCGCCAGTTTGCGCTGTTGTCGCTCTAGAGACTTGACGAGTTTCTTCTCGCGGCGCTCCCGTTCCTTCCGCAGAAACAACGACCTCGATAACCTGCCCGGAAGCGACGGTACGTCCACCTTCGCGGATAGCAAAACGAAGCCCTTTTTCCATAGCAATGGGGTGGATCAGTTCACCGTAAATTTCGGTGTTGTCCCCGGGCATTACCATTTCTTTACCCTCAGGCAGCTTGACCGTACCGGTAATATCGGTAGTCCTGAAATAGAACTGGGGCCGGTAACCGGTAAAGAAGGGGCTGTGCCTTCCGCCTTCTTCCTTGGAGAGGCAGTAGATCTGGCCTTTGAACTTGCTGTGAGGGGTGATAGAAGCGGGCTTGGCCAGAACCTGTCCACGCTCGACTTCCTTTTTCTCAATACCTCTGAGAAGGGTACCCACATTATCGCCGGCCTGGCCTTCTTCAAGAAGTTTGTTGAACATTTCGATACCGGTGATAACGGTTTTCCGGGTGGGCCTGATGCCGACGATTTCGATTTCCTCGTTGAGCTTGACTATGCCGCGCTCTATTTTGCCGGTAACGACCGTGCCCCGTCCAGGGATGGTAAACACGTCTTCGATAGGCATAAGGAAGGGCTTGTCGCTGTCCCTGACCGGATCGGGGAAGTAGTTGTCCATGGCGGTAAGCAGTTCCTCGACGCACGCGGTAGCCTCGGGATTGTCCGGCTCGGACATGGCCCTAAAGGCCGAACCCTTGATGATGGGGATTTCGTCGCCGGGGAAACCATTGGTGGTAAGCACTTCTTTGACTTCTTCTTCCACCAGTTCAATGAGTTCAGGGTCGTCAACCAGGTCTACCTTGTTAAGAAACACGATCATGCTGGGTACGCCTACCTGGCGGGCCAGAATGATATGTTCGCGGGTCTGGGGCATGACCGAGTCAGGCGCCGATACGACAAGCACAGAGCCGTCCATCTGGGCAGCGCCGGTGATCATGTTCTTGATATAGTCGGCGTGTCCGGGGCAGTCAATATGAGCATAGTGCCGCTTGTCGGACTGATACTCAAGATGCCTGGTATTGATGGTGATACCGCGGGCCTTTTCTTCAGGGGCGTTATCAATTTCGTCGTACTTCATGATCTTGTCGCCGTATTTTTTGGCGCAATACATGGTGATAGCGGCAGAGAGGGTCGTCTTTCCATGGTCGACGTGTCCTATCGTACCTACGTTCATGTGAATCTTAGTTCTATTAAACTTATCCTTTGCCATTACGTGTCCTCCTTAACTCCTATGGGCACACAAAACTATTTATGTTTAAGGCTGCATAAGCTCCCCACGGGGAGGGATTATACCGCCGCGACCGGTTACAAACCGGAATCAAGACTATTCCGGAACGTATATCCGGAACAAACTCTGTATCTCAGTGTCTGGGGAATATGATGGAAGGAAATATGCCGAAACGTACAGAAACTCCACAAAGTCCCTGTTTTCGGCCGCTCCACCTATCCCACTAGAATCACTGCCGACTTTCTAATGATCGGTTTGGATGAGCAAAAAACCGTTCAGGCCGCTTTACCCCGCCGGGATAAAGGCCAAAAGCCGGTTTTTTACAGGCTCCGCGCCGTCTTATAAGACCGCTGGTGAACGAATCCGGCAACATGTACCGATAACAATGGTATTACCTGTTCACCTCCTTGAGGCTTATGCCCGGCGCCTATACAATCCGGCAAAGCCGGATCAATCATTTCAAATACCAGTGAGCCAGTTTAATCCCGGCCGGACTTTAGTCCATGATAACCAAACAAAAACCTCTGGTTTTTGTCCTACCATCTATAATGAGCAAAAGCCTTGTTGGCGTCCGCCATTTTATGGGTATCTTCTTTTTTCTTGAAGGCCGTACCGGTATTATTATACGCATCAAGGAGCTCCGAGGCAAGCCTCTCGCTCATCTCATGGCCGGAACGGGCCCTGGCGGCATTGATAATCCACCGCATACCCAGGGCTTCTCTCCGGGACTCCCTGATTTCGACCGGAACCTGATAGGTCGCGCCGCCAACCCGGCGGGACTTAACCTCTACGGCGGGTTTTACATTCTCAATGGCCTTGAGAAACACTTCCAGCGCTTCCTTGTCCGCCTTGGTTCCCAGCGTGGTAAGCGCGCTGTGAACAATACGAAGGGCGATAGACCGTTTGCCCGGCCACATCATGCGGTTTACAAATTTGGAAACCACCACGCTGTTGTATTTGGGATCAGGTAAAATCCCCCGGTCAATGGTTTTCTTCTTTCTTCCCATAATTTCCTCTATGACTGCCTTACACCAGAGCCTTACGCCTTGGGCCGCTTGGCGCCGTATTTTGAACGGGCCCGCTTGCGGTCCTCTACGCCCAGCGTATCCTTGGCGCCGCGGATAATATGATAACGCACACCAGGAAGGTCCTTTACACGGCCTCCCCTGACCAGCACCACCGAGTGTTCCTGGAGATTATGACCAATCCCCGGAATATAGGCGGTTACTTCAGTACCGTGGGAAAGGCGGACACGGGCCACCTTGCGCAGCGCTGAATTGGGCTTTTTGGGGGTAACCGTCATGACACGGGTACACACCCCCCGCTTCTGCGGGCAGGACTGGAGAGCAGGAGATTTGGTTTTTGAAGTAACCCCCTGACGTCCAAAACGAACCAACTGGTTAATAGTAGGCATGAACTAAAAACTCCCTTTCAAAATCAACTCAAATTCAACAACAAAGCGCCTGAACCATAAGCAGCGCCACGGCATACACGCCGTCTTTCGACACAAAAACACTACAGGCCCCATATATTGGGCCGCACACCACAAGAGACCCCATTAGTAGTAAATACCGGAGTCAGATTGTCGCTCTGCAGTAACCCGAAACCAGGTAACGCAAGGTCATATAATAAACGGAAGCCAAAGCCCCCGCAAAGCCGCATATCAAGAGATTCCACCATAACAAAAATAAAAAAAAAGGTCAAGTAGCTGCAGCAAAATTTCTTATATTGAAGCGTTTCGGGGGCGGCGGGCCATCATCGAGGCTGTCAACAATGCGTTAAGCAAGGCGAGATGGTCCTTTTTTCGCCTTTCTTTCCTTCTTTGGAATCCCTGCGCGGGGAACCTCTTTTTGGTTCCAGAAGCCTATTGCGTATAGCGGCAAATCAACAAGGCAAGAACCCGCTACGCGGGGGAGACTTTTGTGATAATCCGGCAGGGAAAGGCGCCATCATCCAAACAAGCCGATTTTTCCCAGCAGGAAATCTTCCAGCGGGAATTCCTGACTGCCTATTACAAAGCCAAGGGCCTGGGGATATTTTTTTTTGAATTCAAGGCTGCCGCCGGTTTTTCGTACCCGCCCGCTTTTTACTTCCAGGGCGCTTATTTTTGAACCTTTTTGTACGACAAAATCCACTTCTTTATCCCGTTCGCGCCAGTAAAAAACATCAAAGCCTTCTTCCCTGCCGCGGGCAAGGAGATACGCGCCGACAGCGCTTTCGGCAAGATGCCCCTTTGCTTCAGGATTGGCAAGAAGCGCGGCGCGACCTGTACCTGAGGCATAGGTTAAAAGCGAGGTGTCATACACCATAAAGCGGGGAGAACTCTGCCGCACCTGTAGTCTTTTGGGCGAAAAATTCCGCAGCCCACAGAGTATGTTTGCGTTGTCCAGCAGGGTCAAATAATGGGCCAGGGTTACGGTGTTTCCCGCGTCCAAGAGCTGCCCCATGATCTTTGTATAAGAAAGTTCCTGGGCCGAATACGCGGCTCCAAGATGAAAAAGAGAACGGAGCAGCGCCGGTTTGCGTACTTCTTCCATAAGAAGAACGTCCTGTGAAATCGTCGGTTCTACAATGGAAGTTCCTATATACCGGGCCCAGCGTTCTTCATCGGTCTTAAAAGCCGCCGCCCCCGGATACCCGCCAAAAAAAAGAAAATCCCCAAAGCTATACCCAAAGGCCTTCCGGCATTCAGCATAACTCCAATGGGGGCTGTACAAAATCTCAAAACGCCCCATCAAAGATTCGGCAAGCCCTTTCTGTAAAAGCAGGGCCGAGGAACCTGAGAGTATCACTTTTAGGGGAATTTTACGGCGGGTGTCTTCGTCCCAAAGCTGTTTTACAACAGAGGACCACTGGGGAATTTTTTGAACTTCATCAATAACCAGTATCGTGTCTTTGCCGCGCTGTTTCTGGAGCAGCCTGGCCTGTTCCCAAACATTGCTGAGCCACTCGCGGGAAGAAAGCGGTTCATCGGCGCTGACAAAGGACTGGGGAAAGGCAAGGCCTTTAAGGGCCTGTGTTATGGCGGTGGTTTTTCCGGTCTGCCGGGGACCAGAAACTATCTGGATAAAACGCCGTTTTTCTCTCATCCGGGCCTTGATCTGCTTAACCAGCTCTCGGCTGAACATGACACCCTCCTGCAATTTACTCAGTATATTGAGTTATTTACTCAGTATAATGAGTAAATTGTAATTGTCAAGATGCCCCTTCTATGGTTCCACCGCCCAGGACCAGATCGCCGTCGTAGATGACCAGAGCCTGGCCGGGGGTAACGGCCCGCTGTGGTTTTCCGCCGGGGACGGAAAAGTCAACGAGGAGGCGGTCGTTTCCAATGCGGCTGACCAGGGCGGGCTGTTCTTTTTGCCGGTAGCGTATTTTTACCGTGCACTGCCGGGGGGAGTCAAAGTTCTCGTCCGCGATGAGGTTGATTTGCGTTGCGGTAAGCGTGCTGGTATACAATTCCCGGTCAGGCCCTACCACGATGGTATTTCCGGCGGGGCGGATTTCCTTGACGTATACCGGTTCAAAAAAGCCGGGGGAATCAGCGACCGGGACTCCCGGAAGATCGAGGCCCCGCCTCTGGCCTATGGTATAGGCGATGATGCCCCGGTGTTCTCCGAGGACGCGGCCTGAGCTGTCAACAAAGGCGCCCCGCGCCGGGGGCAGACCGGTATAGCGTTCTATAAAACCGGGGTAATCGCCGTCAGGGACAAAGCATATATCCTGGCTGTCCTGTTTCCGGGCATTGCCAAAGCCATGGCGCGCAGCCATGTCCCGTACTTCATCCTTGGTGAGGGAACCCAGGGGGAACAGAGTATGGGCAAGCTGTTCCTGGGTAAGGCAATAGAGAAAATAGCTCTGGTCCTTTTGCGTATCCAGGGCTTTTTTAAGGAGATAGCGGCCGCCTTTATCCTGTTCCACTCTGGCATAGTGGCCGGTTACCACATAGTCAAAATCAAGCTGCCGCGCCCTGTGGAGGAGGCTTTCAAACTTGATATACCGGTTACAGTCAATGCAGGGATTCGGCGTAGAGCCTGTTTCATAGGCTTTTATAAAACGGCCTATAACTTCTTCTTTGAATTCTGAAGAAAAATTAAGCACATAGTGGGCCATGCCTATGCGGGCCGCCACCTTTTGGGCATCCCGTACATCGCTTAACGCGCAGCACGACCGGGAGTTTTTTCCGCCGGGAACGCTGTCAGGGACAAAGCCGGGGACAGAGCTGGAAGTGCCGCCGGGGACCGCAAGTTCGCCGGAGCCAAAGAGTTTCATGGTAACGCCTATGCAGTCCCAGCCCCGCTCCTTGACAAGGGCGGCGGCAACAGAACTGTCCACCCCGCCTGACATGGCAATGAGCGCTTTTGGGTTTCCTGCCTGGCGGGGGACAGAGCCGTTCAAAGACGTTCAGACTCCGGCCATAAAGGCGTTTATTTCGGTCTCGCAGGAGCGCATGGCAAGTATGGTTTTGGAGATCAGATCGTCGAGTTCCCAGCCAAGTTCCGCCACGCCTTTTTCTATAACGTCCCGGGAACAGCCCGCGGCAAAATTCTGGGTTTTGAACTTCTTTTTTACCGATTTAAGTTCAAGATCCTGGACGCTTTTTGAGGGCCGTATTATGGCGCAGGCCCAGATGAGGCCGGTAAGTTCGTCGGCGGCAAAGAGTACTTTTTCCATAAGGTGTTCCGGTTTTACGTCAACGGCGGTCAGGCCCCAGCCATGACTGCATACCGCATGAACCAGGTCTTCTCCGGCGCCGCAAAGCAGTTCCGGCGCTTTGACGCAATGCTCCTGGGGGAATTGTTCAAAATCAATATCGTGGAGCAGTCCCACATTGCCCCAGAATTCCGCTTCGTCGCCAAAGCCCAGTTCCTTCGCGTACCACTTCATCACCCCTTCCACAGTCAGGGCATGCTGAATATGAAAGGGGTCTTTGTTGTATTGGGCGAACAGCTCCCAGGCCTCCTGGCGTGACAGTCCTGATTGTAAAGCACTCATGCCCCATTGTACAAAAATTCAGGGGCCTGGCGCAATCAGTAGTTTTGGGCCCTGATCTGAAAATAGGCCTTGGGATGTTTACAGGCCGGGCAGAGTTCGGGGGCCTTTTTGCCGATTACAATGTGGCCGCAGTTGGAACACTGCCACATCTGGTCGCCGTCCCGTGAGAACACTACTTTGCTTTCGATATTGGCGAGGAGCTTCTTGTACCGTTCTTCATGCTCTTTTTCGATATTGCCTATTAGTTCAAAAAGCCTGGCTATCTCGTCAAAGCCTTCTTCTTTGGCGGTCCTGGCAAAACCGGCGTACATATCGGTCCATTCGTAGTTTTCCCCGGCGGCGGCGTCTTTAAGGTTGGTTTCGGTTCCGGGAACCTCGCCGCCGTGAAGCAGCTTAAACCAGATCTTGGCGTGTTCTTTTTCGTTCAGGGCGGTCTCTCTAAAAAGCGCGCCTATCTGCTGATACCCGTCTTTTTCGGCCTTTGACGCGTAGTACAAATATTTGGTATGGGCCTGGGATTCTCCGGCAAAAGCGGTCTTTAGATTCGCCTCGGTTTTGGATCCTGGTAATGCTTTCATTTAGTTCCTCCTTAAAATATGAACGGACCGGCCCGAAGCGCGGCTTCAGGACAGAGTCCGTGTACCATAAAGATACTGCCAAATAGAAAAAATTTCCATCAAAAAACAGCTTACAGCCGAAACCTTCTATTGGGGGTTTTTGACAAGGTTTTTTGGGCTGCTCTACAGGTCTTCCAGATTATAGGGCGTTTCCTGGTATACATAGTTAAGCCAGTTTGAAAAAAAGAGATGGGCGTGGGCCCGCCAGCGTACTACCGGCGCTTTTAGCGGGTTATCGCCGGGATAGTAATTCCGGGGTATGGCGGTGGAAAGGCCCCTGGCCGTGTCCCGGCGGTATTCCCGGTCCAGGGTCGTGGGGTCGTATTCGAGATGGCCGGTAACATAGATTTCTCTCCCGTCCCGGGCGGTAACAATAAAGACGCCGGTTTCCGGGGTTTCGGACTCTATGGACAGTTCCGGGTGCGAAGCAACGGCGTCCCGGTCGCTTGCCGTATAACGGGACTGGGGCGCGAGGAATTCATCATCAAAGCCCCGGAACAGGGTGGTATTCCTTTCGTTTATCGTATGGGGAAAAACGCCAAACAGCTTGGCGGGTAGTTCCTTTTTGGGAATGCCGTAACGGTGGTAAAGCCCTGCCTGGGCGCCCCAGCATATATGCAGGGTGGACCAAACCCTGGCCGCGGAATAATCCAGCACCGAGGCAAGTTCGTTCCAGTAATCGACTTCTTCAAAGGGAAGGGTTTCTACCGGAGCGCCGGTTATGATAAGCCCGTCAAAGCGCATATTCTGTTCGATAATATAATCGGAGTCCAGATAGAAACGTTCGAGATGTCCCGGCGGGGCATTGCGGGATTCGTGGCTTCCCATGCGGAGAAAGGTAATATCCACCTGGAGGGGCGTATTACCCAAAAGGCGCAGAAGCTGAATTTCAGTGTCAACCATAGTGGGCATAAGATTGACAATGCCAACTTTGAGGGGCCTGATGTCCTGGTGTTCGGCCCGGACTTCGGTCATGACAAAAACGTTTTCATCCCTGAGGGCGTTATATGCGGGCAAGGCCATGGGAATTTTAATAGGCATAGTCAGAGCATGTACAAAAAACCGGAAAAATACAAGCATTGCATGGCATTGCTTTTTATGGTATGCTTTACCGGTCTTTCCAGCGGCGGGAAAGCGTTTCCGGTAACGCCGCGGCGGTCGTACTCTGCCACCCGCCTTATCAAAACAAGGAGACTCCATGTCCTCTTTTCGAAACAGCGCGGGGCGTCAGGATTCAGCGTACAAATACCTTGATCTGGTTATGGCCTTTTTTGTTACCGTCCTCATCATCAGCAATATTGCCTCGTCGGCAAAAATTGTCGATCTTGGTTTTTCGCTTTTTACGGTTCAGCTTTCATTTGACGGCGGAACCATACTCTTTCCCCTTTCCTATATCGTGGGGGATATACTCACCGAGGTCTACGGATTCAGGGCGTCCCGCAGGGTGATTTGGGCGGGTTTTGCCGCCCTGGCCCTGTCGGCCCTTGTGTTTTTTATATTGCAGGTCCTGCCCGGCGATGCCGCGTGGGAGCGTTATGCGGGAAGCGCCGCGTACAGCGCAATACTGGGCGGCATGAGTTCCGGCGGCCTGGTACTGGCAAGCCTTGCCGCGTACTGGATCGGGGAATTTTCAAACTCGGTAGTGCTTTCAAAAATAAAAATTCTTATGAAGGGAAAATTTCTCTGGGTCAGAACCATAGGAAGCACCCTGATAGGCGAGGCCCTCGACAGCCTGGTATTTGTGTTTATTGCCAGCCTCTCAGGCGTATTCGGCTGGGAACTCTTTGGCTCGCTGGTGTTGACCAACTACCTTTTTAAGTGCGCCGTAGAAATCATCATGACGCCGCTGACCTATGGGGCGGTATACGCCCTTAAAAAAGCCGAGGCCCTCGACACCTACGACCACGGCGTGCGCTTTAACCCTTTCTTAAAATGAAGCGGAGTTTATACCCAGGAGCTTGTTCATGGATTCTTCAGTATGCAATTCAAAAATACTCGTCACTCCAGCCATGACCGATTTCCCAATGCTCATCCACCTTCACCTCTAGTTGAACCCCATGGAGATTAAACTCGTCTTTGACAAGCTCGATGATGCGTTCATTGATCCAGCTCCCGCACATTACTTCAAAAAGCCCGCCTTCTGTCTGAAAAATCCTGCCCCTTGGCGTTTGCGTATAGTCCTTCATGAATTTGCTTGTAAGCTGTCCCCTGGCCTTTGCCCGTTCCTGCTGCTTCTTCCACCAGGTTTTATGGAGCAGTTTAACGGTCTTTCTTCCCCGGTCATTGAAGGAAAGTTCACTTGCGGCGGACGAAGTAACGCCAAAGAGCTCGTCGTCTTCGGGATCATACCAGAATATGCCTACCCGGGGGTCCTCCTGGGCATCAAAGTTGTCGCTCATTGTTTTTATCACATCCTCCCTTTCTGTCGTTGACATGGCCTTGAGCGAAAGGGAACCGCCGCTTTGGTAATTCATGATAGTAGTGTAGAAGATTTGGGGGCTTTTCTCAAGGGAAGTTTTTGGTAACAGTTTCTAAATGAGGCAACCGGAGTTCCCGGTAACATTTCTATGTGGGGGCAGTTCGGGGAAGCGGCCGGGTTTGTCTGGGCTTCCCATTGGTAAAAGGCCTGGAGTATATTCTTACCCATGACGGTTAATCCCCGCTTTCAGCGCCTTGCCCTTCTCTCCGGCCTTGACGCTATAGAGGCGTTACGCCGCGCCAGGGTCATTGTCGTTGGTACAGGCGGCGTGGGGAGCTGGTGCGCCGAGGCCCTGGCCCGGTCGGCGCTGGGCAATATAGACCTGGTGGATTCGGACACGGTCTGCGTTACCAATATCAACCGCCAGGTTCAGGCAAGCTCAGAAACGGTTGGCCGCTATAAAACCGAAGCGCTCCAAAAACGGCTTTTGGAAATCAATCCGCAGTGCGTTGTCCGTTCTTTTGCCAGGGTGTTTTCCCGGGAAAGTTCCGGTGAGTTCGGCCTTTCCGAGGCGGACTATGTTATTGACGCCATAGACAGCCTTACCCACAAGCTGGATTTGATAGAACTTGTTTCGGATGCGGGGCCGGTTCTTTTTTCTTCGATGGGCATGGCGCAGAAACTCGACCCCACAAAACTAAAAACCGCCGATATTTGGGAAACCCGGGGCTGTCCCCTGGCAAGGCTTGTACGCCAGGGACTGCGGAAGCGGGGTTTTACCGGACACTTTACCGCCGTGTACAGCGATGAACGGCTTCCACTCCGCAAAGAAATCAGCGCGGCCTGCGGAAGCGGCCAATGCCTCTGCCCGGCAAGACAGTCCTGCGCGGCCGGGCCGGTTGAATGGTGCAGTTCAAAAAAGGTCATTAACGGCAGCGCTGTTACGGTTACCGCAACGGCGGGTTTTATACTGGCAAGCCTGGTACTGCGCTCGGTGTGCGCCCGCTTCGGTTCAGGAGAAGCTCCGTGAGCGGCCGCTTCCTTCGCAGGGCAAAGCCGGGCACGGTGGTACAAAAGCTCTGTATCAAGGCTATTCTGGAACAGAACCTTATCACTGACGGCGACCGTATACTCATCGCCGTGTCAGGGGGCAAGGATTCAAGCGTCCTCGCCTGGGCCCTCTCCGCGCTGAGGCCCGCGTTAAAAAAAGACTACCAGCTCAAGGCCCTGCACATTTCGAGTGATTTTTGTTCCTGCTGCAAAAAATCAGCGCTGAGTTCAAAACTAGAGTCCTGGAACATTCCCTTTGAGGACCTTTTTGTGCCGGTCATAGGACGGCTCAAGGAAGGGAGAAAAATGAACTGTTACTGGTGTTCTACCCAGCGGCGTACCGAACTCTTAAAATACGCGGTGGAGCATGATTTTAACAAGATAGCCCTTGGGCATCACCTGGATGATATTATCGAAACCTTCTTTATGAATATGACCGCCAAGGGGGAGCTTTCCGCCATGCCCATGCTTCTCCGTTACCGCAAATACCCGGTAAGCCTCATACGGCCCCTTGGATATATCGAAGAAAAACAAATTATCGCCTGCGCCGCCGAACAGGATATTATCAAATCAGTATGCACCTGCCCCTACGGCGTTAATTCAAAGCGGCGCGATGTGCGTAAGCGTATCGCCGAGTTTACCGGCGGTTCAAGCGCGGTAAAGCGCCGTATTCTCAAGGCCGCCCTGGAGGGAGCATGCGACTCATCGACATAGGCATCAACCTGATGAACAAGTCCTTTAACAACGACCGGGAACAGCTTGTTCTCGACGCTGAAAAGGCCGGGGTAAGCCCCCTTGTCATCACCGGTTCAAGCGAAGAATCAAGCCGCGCCGCCGCGGACTATGCGGCGCGTTTTCCCGGAAAGCTCTACGCCACCGCGGGAGTCCATCCCCATGAGGCGCGGCGCTGCGGCGGCAAAACCCTGGACACCCTCGCCGCTCTGGCAAAACGAAAAGAAGTCGTCGCCATAGGAGAATGCGGCCTCGACTATAACCGGGACTTTTCTCCCCGGCCCGTTCAAAGAGAATGGTTTATCAAACAGCTTGAACTTGCCGCGGAACTTTCCATGCCCCTCTTTCTCCACGAAAGGGACGCCTTTGACGACTTGTATGCAATTCTTAAAGAACGAAAAGACGCGCTGCCCCGCGTGGTAATTCACTGCTTTACCGGAACCGAAATAGAGCT
>JAIRTD010000291.1 GCA_031255115.1 Spirochaetaceae bacterium
CGATGAAAGGGATAACGGTGAGGAGCATAGGGATAGCTCGGGCGTGTTTCAACATAGGTCTCATGAACCTGGCCTATAACCTGAGCCGGTATGCGTATTTAAGGCGGACAGGGGTTTGCGCATAGGAGGCGGCGTGCCCTGAGTCCCGGGAAGGGGCCGACAGGGGACATAAGCGTGAAAGAGAACTACGCCCGTGCTTATGCTTTTTTTGATAAAACCAATACTTTATGATGAGCCATATAAAAAAAGAGAAGGGAGAATGCTCCAAAATATGGTTTTCAGAGGTCCCCATTAGAAGTTGAGGCTTTTCAATTACTTGCTTATTCTATTTTGGACACTAATGAATAACCACCAATAATGCCATTATAGATATTGCGTATAGTGTTGGATTTCAAAGTTTATCCGCGTTTTATAAATTTTTTCGGAAGAATATGGATTCGTCACCGTCAAAATATAGAAAGAAGGAAAGTCATGGAATATATTCACAAGATTAAGTCCCCCATTGGGACGCTTACCGTATCAAGCGATGGTCAAAATGTTTCAGGTCTTTGGATTGAGGGGCAGAAATATTTTGCCCAAACACTCGGGAAAAATGTTTTTGAACAAAATCTACCAATATTTGAAAATATTCGGGACTGGCTGGATATTTATTTTTCGGGTAAAGAACCTGATTTTATACCGCCGCTTCTGCCTCAAGGAAGCCCATTTCAAAAATTAGTATGGAATAATCTTTGTAAAATTCCTTATGGACAAACAACGACTTATGGGGAAATTGCGGAACAAATTGAATTGGAGAACAAAGACAAACATACATCTGCGCGGGCAGTTGGCGGAGCAATAGGACATAATCCCATTTCTATTTTAATTCCCTGCCATCGCGTTATAGGTAAAGACGGTAATCTCACAGGCTATGCAGGCGGTATCACCGCGAAAATAAAACTTTTAAATTTAGAAGGTATTACAGTGGCATGTGGGTAAAATTGGACGCGTGTATTAGGAGGCTTGTGAAATTTTCTCTAAAAATTATCACGAAATATCTTAGAAAGGGCTTGAAAAATAAAATAAAGCCGCTAGATGCATTGCATTTATCATGTGCAATTAATGCAACGGCTGATTATTTTATAACTGTCGATGACGGCATTTTGAAATACAATACTAATGAAATAACGATATTTGACCCAATAATGTTTATAAAACATTGGGAGACACAGGAGAGATAAAATGACGGAAACCGTATTAATGAAAACCGGAATGAAAATATTGATTGAACAACTCGGAAATATAGAAGCGGAAAGATTTATATCCATATTATTAAGAGAACCATTTGATTATACGGAATGGAGGAAAAATAATTTATGTATTGGAATGACTGTAGAAGAAATAAATAAAGAAGCAATAAAAGTATATAATCAAGAAAACGCTTGATAAAACAATTGACATATTACATAAAAGTAAAGGCGCTTCGCCTAACGATGCTGTCAAATAATTCAGTTTTGGATTTGTAGTTGAGCCATGTTCGCAGCTACTCCTTCCAGTGCCCGGCCTTTTGTATCTTGAGGTTGCGGTAACGGACCAGGACTTCGGGGTTGCGGCCGCAGAGGCTGCTGAGGTCGTTTACCAGTATGTCCTTGATGGTCTTTGCCATAGCGCCGGGGTCGCAGTGGGCGCCGCCTTCGGGTTCGGCGATGATGCCGTTTATCACCTTGAATTCAAGGAGGTCGGCGCTGGTTATTTTGAGCATTGCAGCGGCGTCTTTGGCTTTTGTGGCGTCTCTTAGCAGTATGGAGGCGCAGCCTTCGGGGCTGATTACCGAATAGATGGCGTTCTCAAGCATATAGATTTTGTCGCCTACCGAAATGCCCAGGGCGCCTCCAGAACCGCCTTCGCCTATGATGATGCAGATGATGGGCGTTTTAAGCTGGCTAAAATCTCTGAGGTTGTGGGCTATGGCTTCGCCTATGCCCCGTTCTTCCGCGCCGAGCCCCGGATAAGCGCCTGAGGTATCCACAAAGGTAATGATGGGCCGGTGGAATTTTTCTGCCGCCCTGGCGAGCCGCAGGGCTTTGCGGTAGCCTTCGGGGTTTGCCATGCCGTGGTTGCGGAGCATGTTCTCTTTGAGGGTGCGGCCTTTTTGGCTGGCGATGATGGTAACCGGCCTTCCGTCGAGAAAGCCGAGGCCGCCTACTATGGACGGGTCGTCGCCATAGCAGCGGTCTCCGTGGAGTTCCATAAAATTGTCAAAGATACGGTTAATATAATCAAGCGAATAGGGCCGCTTGGGATGCCGGGCAAGTTCGACCCGCTTCCAGGTTGCCTCGGTGCGGGAACTTGAGAGGATTTTATTTTCAAGCTGGGCCAGTTCTTCCCTGGCATCAAGGCCCGATGCTTCGGCAAGGGTCCTGAATTCCTGCAGCTTTTTTCTCAAGGTTTCGGTGTTCATAAATCCTCCGGCTTTTGCGGGCAGTTCCATCCGCCTTTGTGCAGATCTATCAGCGCGGCAAGGGTTTTGCGCTGATCTTTACGGGGGACAATCATGTCGGTAAATCCTTTTTCAAGTTGAAATTCGGCCTTCTGAAATCCTTCGGGAAGGGTCTGCCGTATGGTCCCTTCGATAACCCGGCGTCCGGCAAAACCGATAAGAGCGCCGGGTTCGGCCATGATGACATCGGCCAGCATGGCAAAGGAAGCGGTAACGCCTCCGGTGGTGGGATCACAGAGGACCACAAAAAAGGGAACGCCGGCCCTGTCCAGTTCCGCGGCGGCGCTTGAGGTCTTGGCCATTTGGAGCAGGGAGAAGATTCCTTCCTGCATGCGGGCGCCGCCTGAATTGGTGTAGAGGATGACCGGAAGTTTTTCCCGCGCCCCTTTAAGAAGGGCCCGGCTTACTTTTTCTCCTACTACAGAACCCATGGAGCCTCCCATAAACTTAAAGGACATGAGGCCGAGTATGGCCGCCCTGCCATCTATGGTACAGGTCCCGGTGATGACCGCGTCTTTCATCTGCGCCTTGGCCTCGGCTTCTGACAGTTTTTTTTCGTAGCCCATGAGGTCTATGGGATTAAGGGAACTGAGGCTTGCCGAAATCTCGCTGAAAGTTCCGGGATCGGTAAGATAGGCTATGCGTTCCAGGGGTTCCATGCGGTGATGATAAGCGCAGGCCGGACAGGTATTGAGGGCCTTCTTTATATCATCTGCCTCGTACTGGGCCCCGCAGGCCGGGCAGGGTTCGGGATGGGCGCCTGTAATTACGCCGCCGTCTTCATCTGACATGTTCCAGTTCCTTCTCTATACTTTGATAATACGCGGTCCCGAAATTCCCGGAACGGAAAACAGGATCCTGAATAATACGGAGCTGCTGCTCCCTGTTGGTTTTGACACCTTCTATAACAAATTCGCCCAGGGCCCGTTCCATGCGACGGAGGGCCCGTTCCCGGTTTGGGGCGTGGACGATGAGTTTGGACACCAGGGAATCATAGTGGGGAGGAACGGCATAACCCTGGTACAGGAATGAATCAACGCGCACGCCGGGGCCGCCGGGAATTTCGAGGCGGTTTACGATTCCGGGGCCGAGGGCGTTGATTCTGCACTCAATGGCCCAGCCTTCGGGGCGTATGATCCCGGTATCCATGCGGTCTCCGGTGCAGGCCAAAAGCTGCGCCCGTATGATGTCCATGCCGGAAACCATTTCGCTTACCGGGTGTTCTACCTGGACGCGGGCGTTGACTTCCATAAAATAAAAGCTGTCCCCTTCAACAAGGAATTCTATGGTTCCCGCGCCCTTGTAGCCCAGCTCGCGGAACATCTTTACCGCGCCTTTTTCCATGCGTTTTCGCATAACGGCGTTTACTCCCGGAGAGGGGCTTTCTTCTATCAGCTTCTGATGATTTTTTTGAACCGAGCAGTCCCGTTCTCCTAGAACAGCCACGGTATCACCGGCGATGATCTGCAGTTCTACATGGCGGGGATTTTCAAGATAGCGTTCAATATATACTGAAGCGTCGGCAAAATTCGCCTCTGCCTCGGCCTTTGCTATAGCAAGATTTTGCCCAAGTTCGGACGGCGAGCGGACTATGCGCATGCCTTTGCCGCCGCCGCCTGAGGCTGCCTTGATGATAAGCGGATAGCCCAGAGCCGAGGCCGCCTTCTTTGCCGCGTCTTCTCCGGTAACGGCGCCTTCGGTTCCCGGCGTTACCGGAAGGCCAAAACGTTTTGCCGTTAGGCGCGCCTTGACTTTGTCGCCCAGGAGTTCTATGACTTCCGGATCAGGGCCGATAAAGATGAGGCCCCGGTCCCTGACCATGCGGGCAAATTCAGCGTTTTCAGAAAGAAAGCCCACGCCCGGGTGTATGGCCTGGCAGCCGGTATTCAGCGCCGCCATGATGAGGTTGCTTTTTACAAGGTAACTGTGGGCCGAAGGCGGCGGGCCTATGCAGACCGCCTGATCGGCAAGGCGCACATGGAGATTGTCCCTGTCGGCGGTGGAATAAACCGCCACGGTCTCTATGCCCATTTCCCGGCAGGTCCTGATGATCCTCACGGCGATTTCGCCCCGGTTGGCGATTAAAAGGCGTTTAATCAAAAGATCGTCCTTTAAGCGTCTGCGCTACGCGCGCTTGACCCTGAAGAGCGCCTGTCCGTACTCTACCAGGTCGCCGCTTTTAACTTTAACTTCGAGTATCTGGCAGTCGAATTCCGCTTCGAGGTGGTTCATCATCTTCATCGCTTCCAGTATGCAGAGCGTCTCTCCGGCCTTTACCGTTGCGCCTGATGACACAAAGGGTTTTGCGTCAGGGCCCGCGGCGCTGTAAAAAGTTGCCACTATGGGGCTGGTAATAAATTCGCCTTCTTCGGTGGTGTTTACCGGCAGTCCGAGCCGCACTCCGGCATCCTCCGCCTGTCCACCGGCGCGGCCTTCAGCTTCGGCAGGGCTGACTGGTCCCGCCTTACGGAGCTTGAGGCCGGAAGCGTTTTCGGTTAATTCAAATTCAACTATAGAACTTGCATTGAATTTGTCCATGATGGCCAGTATGGTTTTTTCTTCCATAAAAATATAAAACTCCTTCCCTAAAGATCTATACCGGAAGGATCGACATCGGCTTCATAATCCACACCAGCGACATCAAAGCCGTGGGCTTCGAGAAAATCATGCTTAAAACCCGCAAGATCTGTTTTCTCGTAGATGTTTTCTTCGGTAACGCTTTCCATTCTTTTTGTTGTTTCTTTTTGAACGTCTTCCCGCATTTCCCAGTCATCAATTCTGATGCGGCCCGCTTCATCAACTGGAACTTTTGCGGGATCAAGGGCCGCGCCTTCGGTGTAGAGCCTTTCTTTATAGAGCCGTGTAATCTGCTCTATGCAGCCTTCGTGGAGGCCCATTTCCTTCATTACCTTAAAGAGGGTCGAAACATAAAGGGGTATGATGGGGATCACCGCGCTTGCCCTGGTAACCAGGGCCTTGTTTACCGACACCCAGGCGGCACCGCCCCGGCTTTTGAGGATTTGATTGATGGCTGCCGCGGCCCGCTCCAGGTCCGCTTTGGCCCTGCCTATGGTTCCGTTTTTGTAAATTGCCCAGGAAAGTTCCGGGCCAAGATAGGTATAGGCCACGGTCCGCGCGTTAGGCGCAAGCACTCCCGCCTTGTCCAGGGCCGTAATCCAGCGTTCCCAGTCTTCGCCGCCCATGACCTTGATGGTATGGGCTATTTCTTCGTCAGACGCCGGTTCAGCGTTGGCGGGCCCAAGTTTACCGCTCATCATGTCTACAGAGAGGCCGGAATAATTTTTGCCTATGGGTTTGATTACCGAACGGTACATTACCCCGTCATCAGGATCGGTCCGTACCGGAGAGGCAAGGGAATAGATGATAAGATCAACCTGGGGTTTTAGCCCTTCTTTTGCGGCAAGTTCTGTAAGCGCTTTGACCGCCTGTTCTTTTATCTCGTCGGAAAAAGCGTCTCCGTCCAGGGTAAGCGAAGCAAGACCGGCCTTTTTCGCCTCGCTGTCAAAGCAGCGGTTGTTGTACCAGCCTGGTGTGCCCGGTTTGGTGGCGCTGCCGGGTTTTTCGAAAGAAATGCCTACGCTTGCCGCGCCGTATCCGAAGGCCGCGGCGATACGGCTCGAAAGTCCGTAGCCTGTTGAACAGCCTATGACCAGAATCAGACGCGGAGCGCCCTGCGGGGCTGCCTTCCCGGCTTCTTTGCCTTTCTTTCCGCCGGCGATATTTTTAACCGCGTAGTCTATGCAGTTCTTTACTGTCTTGGCGCAGCCAGAGGGATGGCTGTTGATGCAGATATTGTTCCGTACCATTGGTTTGATAATCATGCTTCCTCCCGGGGACTTACCAGGCAGAGCCATTCAGCCTCTGCGGCAAGTTCGTCTCCCACATAGGCCTTACCGGCCTGTTTAATCATTCTTGCCGATACCCTGAGATTAACCACTTCGGAACGCAGAATATCGCCGGGTCTTACCTGGCGGCGGAACTTTACCTTGTCCACCGTGGCAAGAAAAAAGAGCTCGTTGTCCCCAAGTTTGCCCAGTTTCCGCAGGCCGGCCCCGCCTGACTGGGCCATAGTCTCGATGAGTATGACGCCGGGGACCACCGGGTATTGGGGAAAATGCCCCTGAAAAAAAAATTCTTTTTCGGTAAAGGTATGAACGGCGGTGATTTTTTCGTCATCGGCGGAAAGTATTTCGTCTACAAAGAGAAAAGGCGTCCTGTGAGGCAAGAGCGCCTCGATTTCATTACTCATGAATATCTCCTGAAGACTACCACACCGTTATGGCCGCCAAAGCCCAGAGAGCCTGATGCCGCGGCTTCTATACGGCCTTCCTGGGCCTTTTGGGGGACATAGTCCAAATCACATTCCGGGTCGGGGTTTTCAAGATTGATGGTCGGCGGAAAGAAGCCTTCGTTAATCGCCAGTATGCAGGATATGGCCTCAAGACCGCCGCTTCCCGCAAAGCAGTGGCCGGTCATGCTTTTGATGCTTGAGATTTTGAGTTTGTGGGCATAATCACCAAAGGCGTATTTAATCATTTTTGTTTCTGTGGGGTCGTTGATTTCGGTACTGGTTCCGTGGGCGTTGTAATAGTGAATATCTTCGCCCTTCATTCCGGCGTCCTCCAGGGCAAGCTTTATGGCCCTGCCGCCGCCTTCTCCCGAAGGGTCAGGGGCGGTGATGTGGTAGGCGTCGGCGCTGACTCCGTACCCGGCGAATTCGGCAAGTATTTTTGCCCCCCTGGCTTTGGCGTGTTCCTCGCTTTCCAGCACCAGTATGCCGGCGCCTTCGCCCAGAACAAAGCCGTCCCGGTCGGCGTCAAAGGGCCGCGAAGCTTTTTCCGGTTCGTGGCAGCGTTTTGAAGAAAGGGCCTTGAGCATCTGGAAGCCCCCTACGGCAAAGGGGACTATGCAGGCCTCGGTTCCGCCGGATATAACCACATCACAGCGGCCGGAACGTATCAGGTCCAGGGCCTGGCCCAGGGCGTCGGTTCCTGACGCGCAGGCAGTAACCTGGGTATAGGCAGGTCCTTTGGAACCAAACAGCATGGAAATATTACCCGCCGCTTCGTTGGGTATCATCATCGGTATGGTCAGGGGCAGCATGCGCTTTGGGCCCACATCAAAAAGTTTGCGGAACGATTCGGATGTAACCTCAAAGCCCCCTATGCCGTTGCCCAGGGATATGCCGGTACGTTCAACATTGTTGTTGAGAACGCGCTTTCCCGCCTCGCCGTCTTTGAGCAGCCCTGCCTGTTCCAGAGCCTGGGCCGTAGCGGCTGCGGCAAACTGGACAAAGCGCGCCATTTTCCGGGCGTCTTTTTTTTCAATCCAAAGTGAAGGGTCAAAGCCCTTGACTTCTCCGGCAATGGTTACATCAAAACCGGTGGTATCAAACTGGGTAATGGCCCCTATGCCGCTCTTTCCCGCCCTGAGGGCGGCGGAAAACTCAGCGACTGAGTTCCCTATAGGCGAAATCGCCCCCATACCGGTAATGACAACTCTGGTCTTCATACTTAACTCCTCATCGGGCGGCGCGAGCCGCCATGTTCAACCGAACAGCAATGCGCAGCGTTGCTGATAACTCCTCATCGGGCGGCGTGAGCCGCCATGTTCAACCGAACAGCAATGCGCAGCATTGCTGATAGCTCCTCATTAAAATTACATGAACATGCCGCCGTCAACGGCAAGCACCTGGCCGGTGATATATCCGGCGGCTTCTGAGGCAAGGAATAAAGCTGCCTGGGCTATATCCGCAGGGCTCCCTATGCGCTTAAACGGAATATGCTCAAGCAGTTTTTCCCTGGCCTCCGGGGCAAGAGCCGTGGTCATGTCTGATTCGATAAAACCCGGCGCAATGGCGTTGACCCGTATTCCCCGCCCGGCAAATTCCTGGGCCAGGGATTTGGTCAGGGCGATAAGACCGGCCTTGCTGGCCGCGTAATTCGCCTGGCCGCCGTTTCCGTGTATGCCTACGACGCTGGACATATTGATGATAGCGCCTGACCTGCGGCGTATCATGTCTCTGCCCAGGGTACGGGCTATGAGAAACGCGGCGGTAAGGTTTACATCCAGCACCTTCTGAAAGTCGGCAAGGCTCATCCTAAGGGAAAGATTATCCCTGGTGATGCCCGCGTTGTTTACCAGTATGTCAAAGCCGCCGGCTTCTTTTACTTTTCCGTCTATGAGGGCTTCGAGGCTGTCAAGCTCGCCCAGATCGGCGCTTATCCAATGAAGCCTGCCGCCTGATTTTTCCACTCTTTCGGCCAGGTCAGGCGGCTCTTTGGTTCCCAGCCCCCAAAGCTCGGCGCCGTTTGCGAGGAAGATATCCGCTATGGCCCTGCCTATGCCCCGGGACGCGCCGCTTACCAGGGCTTTTTTATGTTCCAGAATCATATTATGCCTCCTGCGCCTGAGGGGAAAGCTCCGCCCCAAGCCGGTCAATTTCTTCGATTGTTCCCGCTCCATAACAGGGAAGGGGAGAACCGCTGTCCTTCCAGAGGCCCTGGAGGGTTCTGCCCGGTCCGGCCTCCACAAGCGCGGTAAGTTCCGACGCGGCAAGGGCTTCTTCTTCCAGGGTCCAGCGCACCGGAGACGTAATCTGCTTTAAGGCCAATTCTTTTGCCTCAGCGCCGCTCCCGGCGGCCCTGCCTGTAACATTGGAAAAAAACGGAATACGGGGGTCGTTAAACGAAACCTTCTCAAGGGCCGGCGCGAATTCCCTAGCGGCCTTTGCCATGAGCGGTGAATGAAAAGGCCCCGCCACTTTAAGGGGCAGCACCCGTCTGGCGCCGGCTTCCTTAAAACGCTTTTCGGCTTCGGCAAGGGCCGCCGCGCTTCCCGACACAACAAGCTGCCGTTTGGAATTATAATTTGCCGCGTAAAGATCCTGCAAATCCCACCGGGAAAGAAGGGCGTCAACGGTTTCGGGGTCGAGCCCGATGACCGCCGCCATGCCCGGCGCGCCGTCACCTTGGGCAAGCTCGTCAGAAACAGCCTGCATGATCCTGCCCCGTTCTACGACAAGGGTAAAACAGTCTTCGGCGCTGATTATTGCCGCCTGTACCAGGGCCGCGTATTCGCCCAGGCTGTGGCCCGCTGTCGCGGCGGCGCAGAAGCCCCGTTCTTCGAGGCAGGCCGCGGCGGAAAGATTGGCCAGGGTAACAAGGGGCTGGGCAAGATCGCTTCGCGCCAGGGTTTTTTCGTCTCCGTCTTTGAGCAGCGCTTCTACA
>JAIRTD010000311.1 GCA_031255115.1 Spirochaetaceae bacterium
GCGAGCACAGGCCCGTCATGGGGATGACCGCGCGTAAGTTCAAAACAAAATAATCCAAGAAAAACAAGAACCCCGCAAAGACAGGCTGCGGGGACGCGGAGCCCCGAAGGCCCCGGCCCGCCGCCGGGAGACATTTTGCCCAAATTCTTTTCTCTTGAAGCAAGGGTTTTGGATAATACGACACTCATGAAGATCCCCGCCCGGTGATGATACAGCTATGGTACAAACAAGGCGGAAAAAGAACAAGAGACCTTTTGGTAATATTTCTAAATGCGGCATTTCGGAGACAAAAAAGGGGCTTACCCGCAATGGGCAGCCCCTCTAATTCGTCCGTCTATAATGTGGACAGACACCGGTTCACAAGCAGCGTTCCTGCAAAATATCTTATGCCGTAAAACTGATGTTTCTGGAATGTATATACTCGGCGTATTTCTTGTCCGAAATTTTGATATGCCCGATAATCCACGCGCTGAAAAAACAGGCCAGATCAGATGACACGGTCCGCCTTCCTTCTTCGAATTCCTTTACCAGGGCAAGAAGGGCCTTGGCAAAGGCCGCGTGCTGGCGCTCGTGTTCCTTGCGCTCAGGGAAACCGACTGCCTCCATAAGCCGTTCTTCGGCGGCAAAATGTTCTTTGGCAAAGCTGGAAGACGCCTGTATGGTCTTTAAGAAATACTCGTCCACTTCGGTGCTGTCCGCAAGACAATACTGAACAAGTTCATTGACCGCGTTAATCAGCTCTTTGTGCTGATCGTCCAGTTTCTTAATCTCTACTGAATACCGGTTATCCCAGGTGATTATCCGCGTCATATCATTCAATACCGCAGATCCGTTTTTACTTATCGTTTTTTTCTGAATCATTTTTACTTGCCTTCCCTTTTTTGTTTTTGTCTTCATTTTTTACCTGTTATTTTTACATCATCTTTTTTATTACTGTTTTTTTACCTGTTGTATTCCCCTATTTGTTTCTATATAAAGAAACAAATGTCCGCTTCTTTTTTGTTTCCGTCAGCACCTCCTTTATGTACTTTTCCTGAGTTTTTGTGTGCGCCCCGGGTTTGTTTTGCCTAAAGGCTGCCCGGAAGCTATTTTGTAATTCTTTATCCTGTATCAATATACAAAAATATGACAAAAATACCAAGCAAACGGGAAATTTTTTTGCTTTTTTTATGCCCGTTGCGCCCGGGGGTCCGGCCGGTTTTTAGGCCCCGGCCCTGAAGAGCCGGTCATTGATGGCAGGTCCCAGTCCAGAGGGCGGCGCTGTTTCGGCATGAATGGCCTCATAGCCGCTGTCGTCAAGTTCGTGAAGCAGGGCAAAGAGATTGGCCGCGGCCGTTTGTATATCTCCTGATTCGGAAAGCGCCCTGATATTGGGGAGGGCCTCCGGGGAAAGGTTTTTTGGGCCGGAATGGCCGAGCCAGCGATCCCGGGAAGGCCCGTCAAAAAAAAGATAGGCCGCCCTGCTGTTATAGGCAAGGTTTTGCATTTTATCCGGCGCGTATACAAAGAGGGTTGTCCGGGGGGCATAATGGCTTTTGAGTTGTCCGGGCGAGAGAGGGCTTTTGTCCGCCGTGTTCGGATCCGCTTCGTTAGGCGCTATGACATTTGTCCGGGTCTCCGGCCCCTCCACGGTTCCGATGATTTTTTCTATATCGTCCTGCGAAACGCCGCCGGGCCTCAATATGCGGGGGAGAGGAGACGAAAGATCCAGCACGGTAGATTCGACTCCTACCCTGAGTTTTCCACCGTCAATAATATAGTCGACCTTGTCCCCAAGCTGGTCTAGCACATGTTCGGTCCTCGTGGGGCTGAGATAGCCAAAGGGATTGGCGCTCGGCGCTGCAAGCGCCCCGGTAGAGGCGCTGATAAGTTTTTGGGCAAGGGGATGATCGGGAAAACGTACTGCCACTGTTTTTAGCCCGCCTGTGGCAAGTTCGGGGACCGCGCTCTTTTTGGGAAGAACCAGGGTAAGGGGCCCCGGCCAGAGCGAAGCGGCAAGCAGATCGAGCCTTTCCCGCCCTTCCCTTGTGAGGAGAGCAAGATCGGCGATGCGGTCCAGGGCGTCAAGCCCGGCGATATGAACAATCAAGGGATCAAAGAGAGGCCTTTGTTTGACTTCAAAAACTTTTGCCAGAGCCCTGGGATTAAAGGTGTCGGCGCCGAGTCCGTACACGGTTTCGGTGGGAAAGACAACGAGACAACCGGCCCTGATAGCCCCGGCGGCCCTGCGTATATCCGCATCACTGCCGGAAAGGAGCTTCATAAACCACCCGGCTATACCCGCTTTGTGAACAAAACGCCGTTGTCGGTATTTTCGACTTCTTCAAAACCCAAACGCTTTAGATAGGCCCTGTGGGCGGGCACTTCGGCCCTGGCCACAAAGACGTCTCCATCAGAGGCAAGCTCTTTTATCGCGCTTTCAAAAAAGAATTTGGCGTTTTCGTTATCCCGGAAAGCAGGTACGGCATAATCAAGCAGTATGGCCGTCTCTGAATCAGGCCCCCTCCGGAACGCGATCAGGGAAACGGGCAGGGTTTCCCTGAGTATAAAATAACAGTCCGCCCCCGCCAGGGTCCCGGTCTCAAGGTCGGGATTAAAGGAAGGAAAGAAGCGGCATATATCCTGCAGATGAAAATTGATAAAGCGCCGTACATAGACATCGGTAACAGGGTCAACCCGGGAGACTTCAAAAATTCCGGAGCGCTTGTCCGCATGGCTCAAACGGATGAGGTAATAGATATTGACAGCAATGGTAAAAATATTGAGAATCACCACAGACGCCGAATGTATACCTATGCCGTATAGGGCAAAGGCAATCGATCCTATCAGATTGAAGATTCGCAGCCGCTTGATGTTCTGCATGGTGAGGCTCAAGGCAACCAAAAGAGACGCCGCTATTCCGAACCATTCCAGAAATACCCGCATATTCAACTCTATCATACTTCCTCCGTTTTTATATACCGCTTACAAGCTTCGGCCTGTTGACCGGATTTTTCGGCGTCCTGCCTTCAAGCACTTCCCGGGCGTTCAGCGCGGTCATGGTTTTTAATACAGAGACCGCCTCCTCGCTGTAATAGGCGCTGTGGTCGGTGAGTATCACATTCTCAAGACCAAGGAGGGCGCTGCTTTCCGGGAGCGGCTCTTTTTCAAAAACATCAAGCCCTGCGGCGCCTATCTTTCCTGAGGCCAGGGCGTCCGCCAGGGCTTCTTCGTCTATGACCGGCCCCCGGGAAGTATTGATAAGTATAACGCCATCCTTCATGCGGCCTATGCTTTCCCGGTTGATTATATGTCTGGTTTCTTCCCGCAGCGGTATATGAAGCGAAATAAAATCAGACTCCCGTATAAGTTCATCAAAGGGTGCGAAACAGGCCTCTCCGTTTCCCGCGCTTGCCGCTATCAGCGCCCCTCCGTGATGGTCATCGATGAGTATGCGGCTAAAGCCAAAGCCCTGGACTTTCTCCCAAAAGGCCCGGCCTGTGGCGCCAAAACCCATAATGCCCAGGGTACGGCCCGACATGCGCCTTATGGGCGCTTTTATATTCCACCTGCCGGCGCGGACAGCATGGTCCTTGACGGGAATGCGGCGGACACAGGAGAGCAGCATGCCAAGGGCATGTTCGGCAACTTCTTCGGTACAGTATCCCCTGACATTGGTTACCCATATCCCCTTTGCTTCGGCGGCCTTTATATCCACATTGTCATAGCCTATGCCGTACCGGGAAATCACCCTGCACTTTTTGAGGCCCTGTATAACCCTGCCTGTTATGCGCGCCTGGTTTACCAGCAGGGCGTCGGCGCCGGAACAGGCCGTTATAAGTTCGTCCTCGCTGTTCCACGAAGCGACAACAAGACTGGCGCCAAGACCGGCAAGGGCTTTTTCTTCCTCGTCATTCCAGCCAAAACGGTCGTCGGTGATTACAATCTGCATACCCGCGTCGCTCTCATCCCTTTGCCGCGCCCCAGCGCCCGTAATGAACGCGGGAACCGTCGTAGCGCTCAGAAGGCTTGTGCGGATGGGCCGGATAGCCCAGCACCACCATGGAAAACGGCACTATATGGGAAGGAAGGCCAAAGCGGGCGGAAAAAGCTTTGACCCTTTCCATTTCGGGATACCAGCCAAGCCATACGCCGCCAAGCCCTTCTTCTTCTATTTGAAGCAGAATATTCTCTGTCGCCGCCGCAAGGTCCTGAATCCACCAGGTATTACCGGAATCATCAAACTTGCTCCGCTCGGTATCGGCGCAGCAGGCAATGACCAGCGGGGCTTTTTCTGCCATTGCGGACCAGGGACTCATCCCCGCTACGGCCCTGAGGTCTTCCTTATCGCTTATGAGAAGAAATTCCCAGGGCTGCCGGTTATGGGCCGACGGCGCCTGGAAAGCCGCCCTGAGTATGCGTTCAATCTTGTCATCCTCTACCGGCTTTTCAAGATAACTTCGCACAGAACGACGGGTAAAAATCGCCGACATTATACATCCCTCCTTATTCTATTATTATAGAAGAATACACTTTTGCCAAATAGTAGCATATTTATCCTTTTTTGACAGCCACAAGGCGGTTTATTTCCCGGAGAAGGCAATGAATTTTGTTGACAATTTTTTTATTGGGAGTATAATTATCGCTATGTAATCAGTAAAAAATTATCCAACAAGAATGTCCCTGATGTTCCGTTCGTGTATCAAACCTTAGGAGGGTTCATCATGAAAATCAATTTTTCAGGCGGAAACCGCGTGGCGCTGTGCCTTGCGGCTGTTCTTCTTTTAAGCGGGTGCAATTCCACCCGTTCAGGCGCTGAGGCAGGCGGAGTCTCATTCGGAGGTACCCGATCCACCGTTACCTTTGCGTATGCCGATACCATTTCCTGGGACGCCGTTTATGACGTAGTGGTGGTAGGGTTCGGCGGTTCCGGGGCTATTACGGCAATCACCGCAGCCAATGAAGGGGCCAAGGTGCTTTTGACGGAAAAAGCCCCTGAAGGAGAAG
>JAIRTD010000010.1 GCA_031255115.1 Spirochaetaceae bacterium
GGCCTGGACAAGTTCTATGACTGCTCCCATAATCCCCTCCTGGAAAATAGCGCTGATTTCAATCTATATACCTGATTTCCGTGTCCTGGGGAAAAACATCCCGCCCGAATACGGTCTTGCGCGAAAGGGTAACTTCCCTGAGTCCCGTACAGCCCGAAAAGGCGTTGTAGCCAAGTTCCGTGAGCTCCTCAGGCAGGGTAATTGACAAAAGGCCGCTGCAACGCTCAAAGGCGTGGGGCCCGATGCTCTTTACCCCGGCAGGTATAACAATGGACTCAAGGGACGAATATTGCCGGAACGCGTGGTCCCCTATGCCGGTAACGGGAAGCTCTTGTATCCTGGCGGGGATAATTACCATGTCCGCCGTGATGTCCGTAAAACCGAGAATAGTAATCTCTCCGTCTTTTACGGTATATTCAAAATCCCCTTCTTTTTGGTGGTTCTGCATTCTGTTTCCGTATGAATCGCCCTGATACACCAGATAAGGAAAACTCGCGTAAAAGTTGTTGTGCAGACAAAAAGCTCCGGTATACTTCTTTTGGGTATCGCTGTTAAAAACAGAAAGAAGCGTTGAATCAGAGTAGATGGAATCGCTAAAGCTAAACCATGCTTCCTCCTGGGTTCGACGGAATTTCCGGTATCCGCCGCTATTGAAGGGCCGGATTTCCCATTCGGCGCCGGCAGCGTTGTAGAGGCCGCTGTATTCTTCCTTCCCCCTGCCGTAGGTAACGGAATAGAGCGGGTCTTTTTTTACCAAGGGCATAAAAGGATCAAGGTTTACCAGTTTCAGATCCAGGAGTACCGCGTCAGGGGACAGCAGGGACCTTAGTCTTTCTACATCGAAGCTAATCTGTTCATTGTTAAAAGTAAGCGGCTCCCTCCGGCTGTAGTCGCCCTTCCAGCCCCTTGTCCGCAATTCATAGCTGCCGCGTTTTTCCAGGTACATATAATCAATACCCCGGTCCTCCTTAATATGCGCGATAAGGGCGTCTATTTCCGCCTCTCCGCCGGAACGGACAAATTGGTCGCCCATCGTAAAGAGCTGGTTTTCGCAGACCAGGTAATTGCCGGCGACAAAAAAATCAGGAGTTTCATACAAATCACGGCTGGACCTGGGTCTATAACTATAAAAATTCCTCGCCACCCTTGTTCCGCTGTTCAAATTATAGATGTTGAAGCTGTGTTTTCGGGGAATAAAAAACGGTTCTTCCTTGATGCGGTTAAAGAGGGCGTCACCCAAACTCCAGTTCGGATTTTTTTTAAAACCCGAGTCCGTCGTTGTCATGGCAAACACCGTTTCTTCGTCCTCGCTCAGAAAGAGCCGGGCATCGTCAAAATTGGTAAGCCGCGCCGCGCCGCTTTTATCGATAATAAAAAGCTTTTCCTTTATATCCTGAACAAGAGCGAAAGGGCCGACAAAGGGCAGGGCCTCCTTGTATTGAGCGGGGATGACGACTTCAAAAGTACCGGCGTTTATATATCCGTAACCGTTTTCGTCACTATAGGGCATGAGAAGCTCCAGCGGGGCAGCGGCTTTACTTTTCGCCTGTACCCGTCTCGGAGGAATCGAACAGAAAACGCACAAGAAACAAAGAACGGCTATCAGTAAAAAAAGGACCCCAGATACTGCGGTTTTTTCCATAGTTTGTCTCCGGTATTCATACTCCATAGATCGGAGAATATAACACTATATTCTGTTTTTGGGACTTTGACCACCACGACAGGGGGCGGCGCTTCTTTTTCTTCCTTAATTTTGTCTTCCGCGCCTTGGCGGCTAAAATCCTAAGCTGTCCGCGGCGTCGGCGGGGTTGTTGATTCAAACGGAATCGGGCATAAAAAAATGCGGAAATTCAAAAAAGGGCTTGTAATAACAAGGAGGTGGTGCTAAAATAAAATCAGACGGAATATATTCAGAGACTGAAATTTCCGAATAACTATTCTCTATTCGTTTTATTTGCTGAAGAGATTAAGAGTACGGCAAAGTAAGCTCCGGGCTTATTTTGTTGTACTCTTTTTTTGAGGCGCTTTGAGGAGGAAACATGACCCAGCCGGTGTACGAAAGTTTTGACAAAATGGAATCCTTTATGAAGGATGTATTTATGAAAGTCGGAGTGCCTCCTGAGGACGCGGCTGTCTGCGCCGAGATATTGATCGAGTCGGACAAGCGGGGTATTGATTCCCACGGGGTAGGAAGGTTTAAGCCCATCTATATCGACCGGATTAAAGACGGTATTCAAAATCCCGTTACCCGTTTCGAGGTGGTCCGGGAGGGCCTTGCTACGGCGGTGGTTGACGGCCACGACGGCATGGGGCAGGTAATCGGAAAACGCGCCATGGGCATGGCCATCGAAAAGGCGAAAAAATATGGCATGGGCATGGTGGCGGTACGCAACTCCACCCATTACGGCATTGCCGGGTACTACGCCACCCAGGCCGTCAAGGCGGGGATGATAGGCATTACCGGTACCAACGCCAGGCCTTCCATAGCGCCTACCTTTGGAATCGAAAACATGCTGGGCACCAATCCCCTGACCGTGGGCGTTCCCACGGACGAGGACTTTCCCTTTGTGCTTGACTGCGCCACTTCGGTTTCCCAGCGGGGAAAAATCGAACACTACGACAGAATCAAAAAAACCATGCCCGAGGGCTGGGTAGTCAACCGGGATGGCAGCAGCGAGACAAATCCCGCCAGGGCCCTTGAGGGCCTGACCAAGGGTACGGCCGCCCTTGCGCCTCTGGGGGGCCTCTCGGAAGAGGGCGCGGGCTATAAGGGATACGGTTATGCCACGGTGGTGGAAATCCTCTCCGCCGCCCTCCAGCAGGGGCAGTTTCTAAAAGCCTTAAACGGCCTTGATCCGTCGGGCAAAAAGGTTCCCTATCATCTGGGACATTTCTTTATCGCCATTGACGTGGCCGCCTTTGTGGAGCCGAACTTGTTCAAAAAAACCACCGGGGATATACTGCGGGAACTCCGCGCCTCGGTAAAAATGCCCGGCCAGGAGCGGATCTATACCGCCGGCGAGAAGGAATATCTGGCCTGGCTTGACCGGAAAGACCGGGGGGTTCCGTTAAACGAAAGTCTCAGAAAGACCATCAAGGCTTTGCAGGAAGAATACAAGCTCGATTCCTATAAATTTAACTTTTAGAGACGGATAAGGAGGTCCCAATGGCCAAATACGTTCTTGCCCTGGACCAGGGTACTACCAGTTCCCGGGCGATTCTTTTTGATCACGGGCAGAATATCGTAGCCGCGGAGCAGATGGAGTTTCCCCAGATCTATCCAAAAGAAGGATGGGTCGAGCATGATCCCATGACCATCTATTCTTCGCAATACGCGGTGATGATGGAACTTATCACCAAACACAATATACGGGTAGAAGATATCGCGGCCATCGGCATTACCAACCAGCGGGAAACAACCATACTCTGGGATAAAAAAACCGGACGGCCGGTTTACAACGCCATTGTCTGGCAGTGCCGCCGTACATCGGAGATTGTAGATTCCCTTGTGGAACAAGGCC
>JAIRTD010000021.1 GCA_031255115.1 Spirochaetaceae bacterium
GACAGAACAACTCCCCAGGGCAGGTGGGTGGGGACAGAGTAACTCCCCACAGGGCCAGAAACGCCCTTCCAGGGACAGAACAACTCCCAGGGCGGGCGGGCGGGCGGGTGGGTGGACAACGTCCTGGGAGGGACAGAGCAACTCCCGAGGCGGGCAGGTGGTTGGGCAGGCGGGGACAGAGCCCCCCTACTCAAAAAGCCCCAAATACCGCTCCAGCGCCTCCTCCCGGTTGGCAGGAGGAATTTTTTCAATAAGGTATTTAATAGAATCACCGCCCCGTATGCGGCCCCGCTTCATGTACATCCAGTCCGCAATATCATCAGGAAGAAACTCAACCCTGCCGCCCACAACCAGATCCCGAACATGCAAAGGACCATTGGCCAGGACCCCGCTGAATTTTCCATCCGTAAATTCAATATCTTTAAGCCACAAATATTCATAGACATACCCCGAATCAGGATCAGCGGCAAAAGGATATTTAACCTGAAAATTGTATTCATCCTCGGCAGGACGCCGAAGCCTCCGGGTAAACTCGCCAAAACTCCCCCGCGCCCCAACGGCGATAGCCCTGAGAACCGGATCATCTTCTTCAGCCTGGGCAATAGGATTAAACCCCTCATTGCGCTCCGGCCGCCCGCAAAAAGCCAGCCCCGCAAACGCAATAAACACCAGACCCGCGAACCTCGCCCGCGTCAACAAATTGGACATGACCCCCCCGGCAAACAAAAAAGCCCCCCGGGAAAAGGAGGTGAAGAAACCCGGGGGACAAGTCTCTCCGGGCGACGTTGTAAAGCCCCGGCCGCGCTGCCGCTGGGGGGCAGCAAACACAACCGAAAACCAAGCGCGCCACAAGAGTACAAATTCAACATAGTTATTTTACCCCCAAGAGTCAATAGAAAAAAAGTGCCTTTTTCGCACCCATATCAGGATTTTTTGCAGCTTCCCGTGAATTGGGGAGTTACTCTGTCCCCGGATGGGCGCATTTTTGGCGCTGCGCGCCAAAAACCGGGCTTTCCGGGGCTCCGCTTCGCTCCGGCCCCGCCGGAGGCGTGGCTGCTCCGCACCCCTCCAATCCCTTGCGCGATATGCTTTAACTATGCCCCGCCTTACCGGACAGGACACATAGGCGTTTCTTCCCTGCTTTTTTTCAAAAGCCGGGAGAATTTCGGGCATAACTGCTTGCCAGGCAAGGAATTACCCAATTCCACACCCGCCAGGCCCAAATCTATGGTGTATACTAGGGAAGCTTTTTCTGCTATCGTATCATTCAGGGCGGACGCTTTCTTCTTTTTATAGAAGAAGCTGTTTCAAAACTGCGGTTTAGAAACAACAAACCGGGCTTCAAACTAAGCCCAGGTTTTTGCCCTTGATCGAGTTTGTCCATACTTTGGACAATTCGGGATAGACACCAATTTTTGAGAAAGCCCAGGCGTATGTTTTTGGCGATTCCTGGCAGCCGGAGCTAAAATTGTTTTTAAAGAGCCTTGATATATTCGGTTTTAAGTCCTTTGCCGACCGTACCCAGGTGGTCTTTTCCGACGGGATTACCGCCCTCCTCGGCCCCAACGGCTGCGGAAAGTCCAATGTGGTGGACGCCATCAAATGGGTCCTCGGCGAACAGGCCAGTAAATCCCTGCGGGCCGAAAAAATGGAAGACGTTATTTTTAACGGAACCGAGGACCGCAAAGCCCTTAACGTTGCCGAAGTTACCCTGACCCTGGCCAACGAGACAGGCCTGCTTCCCCTGGAGATGAGCGAAGTCGCGATAAAACGGCGGCTGTACCGTTCAGGCGAAAGCGAATACTACATCAATGCCGAACCGGTACGGCTAAAGGAACTCAGAGAACTTTTCTGGGATACCGGCGTAGGCAAGGCCGCCTATTCAGTCATGGAACAGGGCAAAATAGACCAGGTCCTTTCATCAAGACCCGAAGAACGGCGCTACCTTTTTGAAGAAGCCGCGGGCATAACCCGGTACAAGATACGGAACGCCGAGGCCGAAAGAAAACTGCAAAAAACCGAAGAGAACATGCGCCAGGTCGAAGGCATACTGGGCGAAGTCAAACGCAGCTATGATACCCTCAAGGTACAGGCTGACAAGACCATCAAATACCGTTCCCTCAAAGACCAGATATTCAACTACGAACTCGATATACAGCTCCTCAAACTCAAACAGTTTCACTACGAAAAAGACCGGCTTGGCGAAGAACTTAAAAAAACCACCCTCAGGCGGGACGCCATACAGAACGAGATGGAAGCGGAAAACCGTTCTCTCGAAGAGAACATGGATGTGGTCAATTCCATGGAAGCAACGCTCATCGAGTACCAAAAGAACATTTACGGCCTCGCCCTCGAAAAAAACGCCAGAGAAAAAGAAGCCAGGCTGCTTGCCGAACAGCTTGCCGAAAACCGGAGCAAGGTACAGCAGAACGAAGTCCGCGAACAGGCCATAAAAAACAAGATCGAAGAACTCAATGCCGACGCCGGCGAGCAGGATGCCGTGGTCCGGGACCTTCAGAAAAAAACCCTCGATATCGGAAAGAACATAGCGTCATTCGAAGAAAACATACAGCTTGCCTCAGCCCGCATAGGCGAGAACGAAGCGGGTGTACGCAAAGCCGAGGGCGAGATACACAACGCCGCCCTGGAACGAAGCGGCCACGAAAAAGCCCTGGAAGCAATCACCGACGACATTGTCGCCGCCCTGGATTCAGGGCTCAGGGAGGCCGGTTATTCAGCCTCCGAGCGCCGGAGCCTTGAGGCCCGCCTTGACGAGGCCCTGGGCCGGCTTAAAACCCTGCTCTCCGGCCGGCTTGCCCTGACACAGGACCTTGTGCGGGCCGCCGAACAAGCCGGGCCCAAACCAACGGAACTTATACCCATGCTCCAGGGCCTTGTCCACGCCCTCTCCGAAGCCGGGGCCCACAGCGAAACCGTCTCGGAACTCTTTACGCTTTACCGGGCAAGCACCCCGGCCTTTATCGACGAATTCCTCGCCCCGGAGGGCATCATCACCAAAAAGCGGGCCCTGGACGCAAAAATACGCGAGACCCGGGAACTGGAAACCCAGCGGCGCGGGCGCATCGAAGAATTCCGCAAAGACACCGAAAACCTCAACCTTAAAATAGACGAATACCGGGCCACCCTCGAAGAACTCAGGGTAAACAAAGTCCGCATGGCCACCCAGGCCCAGGCCGCCGAAGAACAGGCCCGGCTCATACGCCGGGAACTTTCCGGCCAGGAACAGCAGCTTAAAACCGTCGCCGACGAACTCTTTTCCGACCGCCGGCGTTTATCCGAACTTAACGAACGCATTGCCGCCGCCGAAGAAGAAATCAAGGACATTGAACAGCGGGGGACCAAACTCACCGGCGACCTCGAAAAACTCGAAAAGGACATAGCCCAAAAGAACGGCGACGTGGCAGGCAAACAGGAAACCATCAAACAGCGCCGCGTCGAGCTTGACCGGATACAGGCCGGCCTCGAAAAAATTCACCTCGAACTTGTCCAGTCAGAAACCGAGATACGGAACATAGGAGACAACTTCAGAGAAACCCATTCACGGGACCTCATGGAATTTGAGGAACGCACCTTTACCATCACCGAAACCGCGCCCGAACTCCGGGAAAAACTCGCCCGCTCACGGAACGCCTTTAAGGAGCTTGGTTCTGTAAACCACATGGCGCCGGAAGAATTTGCCGAAACCAAAGAGCGCTATGATTTTCTTTCCGGCCAGCTAGCCGATCTGGTCAGCGCCAGGGATGACCTTGAACGCATTACCGCCGAAATCAGGGCCGAGTCGTCGGACCTTTTTTTCGCCACCTACAATAACATTAAAAAGAACTTTCTCACTATGTTCCGCCGTCTTTTCGGCGGCGGCCGCGCCGAACTCAGGCTCCAGGACCCCAACCACGTGCTTGAGTCGGGCATAGAAATTTACGCCCAGCCGCCGGGCAAAAAACTGGAAAACATCACCCTGCTTTCAGGCGGCGAAAAATCCATGACCGCCGTGGCCCTGCTCTTTGCCACCTATATGGTCAAACCCTCTCCCTTCTGCCTCCTCGACGAAATCGACGCCGCCCTGGACGAGCA
>JAIRTD010000050.1 GCA_031255115.1 Spirochaetaceae bacterium
ACTGCGCCAATTTCAGCAAAGATATACTTGAGTCGGAACTTTTCGGCTATGACGAAGGCGCTTTTACCGGGGCGAAAAAGGGCGGGAAAAAAGGGCTCTTTGAGGCCGCCGCCGGGGGAACCATACTGCTCGACGAAATCTCCGAGATTGAACTTCCCCTTCAGGCAAAACTGCTCCGGGTTCTCCAGGACCACCATATACGCCGCCTTGGCGGAGTGGACGAGATAGACGTGGATGTCCGGGTCATTGCCTCCTGTAACGCCGATCTAAATAGATGTGTGGAAGAAGGAAAATTCCGCA
Source organism: Spirochaetaceae bacterium (assembly GCA_031255115.1). Classification (GTDB taxonomy): domain Bacteria; phylum Spirochaetota; class Spirochaetia; order Treponematales; family Breznakiellaceae; genus JAIRTD01. The sequence goes on from JAIRTD010000050.1 coordinate 301, forward strand.
GGGATCTCTATTATAGGTTGAACGTGTTTCCCCTGCATATACCAGCGCTTAGGGAAAGACCCGAAGAAATCAGGGCCCTTGCCCTGGGCATACTTTCAGAATTGTCCAAAGAACAGAAAAAGGAATTTTCCATCACCGGGGAAGCCCTCCGCTGCCTTGAGCGGCATAACTGGCCGGGCAACGTGCGGGAACTCCGCAATGTACTGGAATTTTCCGGCTATCTTGCCGATAACGGCGTCATTGATGTAAATAATCTTCCGGAAGTTTTTTTGAAGACGGAACAGGCCGGCCGGGAAGGAGGTCTTGCCGCAAAGGTACGGGTCTTTGAACGGGGAGAAATACTGAAGCTTCTTTATAAATATGGCAATGATGTAAAGGGAAAACAGAAAGCCGCCGATGCGCTTCACATTTCTCTGGCGACATTGTACAACAAACTTGGCGAGATTGAAGTATAAACACCGGGGCTTCAAAGTATGCTTATTGCGATGGAGCTATTAGAGATATTGGGTATTCGGTTTTCAAAATATATTAAAAAAAACCATTCTTGCAATAAAAAACAGTTTGTCTGACTTTTTTTCTTGCCTTCCGGCAGAGCTCTGGCTATAATGAGTCAAATTCTTCACTATAAGGAGACAGAGTATGTTTAAGAAGATTACCAATGCTTGTGTCAAACTCGTGCAGCGTTTTCTTCCTGATCCGTTCATTTTCTGTATTATCCTGACCATCATAACCTTTGTGGCGGCCATGCCGCTTACCGGTCAGGGGCCCCTTGCGATGGTTTCACATTGGGGTAACGGCGTCTGGGTGTTGCTCGCCTTCTCCATGCAGATGGCCCTGGTTCTTGTTCTGGGTTCGGCGATGGCCAATTCTCCGCCCATGAAGAGGCTCCTCAAGACCCTGGCTTCCATTCCCAAGACAGCGGGACAGGCCATAGTTCTTACTACGGTGATTTCGCTGCTTGCCTGCTGGCTTAACTGGGGCTTCGGTCTCATTGTCGGCGCAATCCTGGCCAAGGAGATTTCCAAAACCGGCCTCAAGGTTGACTATCCCCTGATTATCGCCGCGGCCTATTCGGGCTTCCTTATCTGGCACGGCGGATTCTCCGGCTCCATACCTCTGGGTATTGCCACTTCGCCCGCGGCCGGTCAGGCTGTCGCCAATACCGGCGGTGTACTCACCGAGGCGGTTTCCACCAATCAAACTATTTTTGCATGGTGGAATCTGCTTATCTGCGCCGGTCTCTTCATCTTTCTTCCTATTGTCAACGTGGCCATGCATCCCAAGGGAGACGACATAAAGTTGATTGATCCCGCCCTGCTGCAGGAAGAAACCGAGACCTTAAAGACCCCCGAGACCCCTGCCGAGAAAATCGAAAACAGTGTTATACTCCAGTGGGTTACCATAATCCTTGCCGCGGTGTATCTAATTCGCCGTTTTACCACGCCGAATTTCTCCCTGGACCTCAATATCGTAAACCTGATCTTCCTCACCCTGGGCATGATTTTTTACGGCAGGCCCATACTCTACGTACGGGCCATTGCAAAGGCCGCCAAGGAAGCGGGCCCCATACTGCTCCAGTTCCCCTTCTATGCGGGTATACAGGGCCTTATGGTCGGCGCTACCGCCGCCGCGGCCGGAGGAACCGGGCTGAGCCTTGCCGCGGTTATCAGTAATGCCTTTGTGTCGATTTCGACGCAGGTTACTTTCCCGCTCTTTACCTTCCTCTCGGCGGGTATCGTAAACTTCTTCATTCCGTCAGGCGGCGGACAGTGGGCAGTGCAGGGACCCATCATGATGCCCGCCGGCCAGACCCTGGGCGTTGATCCCGCCCTCGCCGCCATGAGTATTGCCTGGGGCGACGCGTGGACCAATATGATTCAGCCCTTCTGGGCTCTTCCAGCCCTTGGTGTGGCAGGCCTCGGCGCCCGTAATATTATGGGCTACTGTCTTATGGCTCTGCTTGTTTCGGGTATTATTATCTGCGCGGGCTTTATTCTGGCCGGCGTTGTTATCTACGGCTGATTGATGTAAGGAAAACACCGCGCGGCCCGGCCGCGCGGTTGTTGATACAGTTCCTCATTAATTATTCAAAGACATTTTCAGAGTGTTTTTGAAAAGCCGGTTTTTTGTACGGTAAATTTCAAAATATACGAGGCTTTCCAAAAACTGAAGTTTTGGGAAGGCAACCTTGAAATTCGCGCTTTTATATGTCATGGATTTGGGCTTGCCGGGTATGGAATCGGTTAATTCCTTTCCTGACAAACACTTATAATCGGAATTCTCCAAAAATTTGAAATTTTCAGAGAATGGCCCGGATATCCTGCCGGCGGATTGGACGGCGCTAAAGCGGTTCCGGCTGTTTTAGGCCCAAAACGCCCCGCCTGAGCCTTGTTTTGTGGCGGAGTTCATAAAAATGAGTTGTTTTTTTTGGCATTCTGCTGTAAAATGTATAATATTTTAACTGATAACCAATGGAGGTATCACCAACGCTTCGCGTTGTTGTTCGATATAAACCGGCGGCTTGCGCCGCCCATATTAGGAGGTATCATCAACGCTTTGCGTTGTTGTTCGATTAAACTGGCGGCTTGCGCCGCCTAAATTAG
>JAIRTD010000173.1 GCA_031255115.1 Spirochaetaceae bacterium
AGAACGAAAGTGACGGCTGGGTGCTGGCGCCGATAAATATTACCCCCGCCACAAGCCTTCAGAACCAGAATAACCTCTATATCGTGGATCATGCGCCCCATCCAAACGCGGCAAAACTGCTCCTCCGCTGGATGATAGGCAGTACCGACGGCAACGGGGAAGGCTTTAAACCCTTTAATACCCTTGGCGGCTGGTCGGTGAGGGACGATGTTACTCCGGCAGAAGGTAATCCTCCCCTGGCGACGCTGAGAACCTTTGACGGCGACCCCAATTATCTTTATGCCAATGTTCCCGACATAAAGGATTTCTGGATTTCGTTACAGAACAGATAGCCCGTAAGGGTTCCGGGGATACCGCCCGATAATTTTTGCGCGTAACGGCATTGGGCGGATCTTATTTGGCATCTTCAATACCCCGCTATTTTTCGGGCGGGGTATTGGTTTTTACCCTTAGGCCGCGGACAGGCATTGCCAAGGATCAATATGGCCCTGTTTTTTAAAGATGGAAAAGTCAAAAGCACCCTGTTTATCACGGCGTTTTCGCTGAGTCTGTGTTATGCGGCAGTTTATATTTTTTGCTACATCATAAGCGCGGGCCTTGTCGCCGCCCTCGCTCCCTTTGAAACCGGAAGTTTTCTGCAAAAGTGGCTGCCCCCGTCACTCATAAGCATTGCAGGAACCCTGCCCTGCCTGATCCCGCTCTTCATCCTAAAAGATAAAAAGACAGCCCTTCTTGCCTTTGTCCTCCTGGGACTTTATGGGCTTTGTTTTATTGTGTTTATCATGACGCAATTCCGGGGCCGGGACCAGGCGGTTTTTCTAAACCTGGCCCTCATATACCTGGCCGCTCCCGCCTTTTGGGGAAACGCCCTGGCCTTTGCCTGTTACGGGCTTTTCTTGAGAAAAAAACAGTAGCGCGTCCCGCCTTTCTGAAGGCTTACAAGCCGAACCCCGCTCCCAGGAGTATGTAACTCTTATCCGGTTTAATGGGTTCGACAATGCCAATATCAAAGTCCGAATAGTTGTTATACTGATACAGGCCATAAAAGTAGAGACCCCGTACTGCCGCGGTGGTAAGCATCAGCCCTGCCTGTATGGAGAATCCAAACCGGGTCATAGACGAGGTCTTTGTGCGGAAATGGTCCTTGTAGCCTTCGGTAAACATAAGTCCGCCGGCAATTTCAACAAGAGGCATAATGGCAAAGCCGCTTAGACGTATGGGAATATAAAAGCCGCACCCGGCCTGGGTATGCAAGAGATCCGAATCCATGGCGTACACAAAACCGAGATCGACGAAAAGGCGGCCGCCTATCCGTATCATGCCGTTTAGTCCGCCGCCCCGGTCCGTAATCTGGGCATAGCCAACCTGAAGCATAAGAGCATAGTCGGTAAACAGCGCCGCGTCCTTGGCCCGTTGTTTTTCTTTTTCTTCTACAAGAGATTTGTCCCCTGCGGCTACGCTGCCAAAGCTGTTGATACGCCAGACCCCGTATTCCTTGATCCAGCGTGATTCTATGACGGTCCCGTTGACGTCCAAACTTGCTTCGTATTCCCCGGGGCCGATTTCGGTAAGATCATTGAGGGATATTCGTATGAGGCCCGATCTGTTCCGCATGGCGTTTTCTACCACCCAGGCCACGGCAAGACGCATTCCGTTTATGGGATAGTCATTAAAGGTCTCTACTATGTCGTTCCAGACAATACGATTACTGGCTCTTTTGTCCTCCAGCTCGGCAATGGCGTATTCGGTGTTCTCGGCAACACAGACATAGGAAAGGTACTTTGCTATGTCCCGGTACACCGCCCTGGGAACATTCATTTCGCTGATAAAGGTATTAATCCGTTCTTCCAGAACTTCCCGCTCGTTTACCGGATCCGGGTCGAGCACCCTGTTGATAAATTCGATGACCGTATTGCCCGGAATGGAATAATTTGCCGCCTGGCGTCTGTAGGCGCTCAAGGTATTGACGGCCAGCACCGCGTATCCGGCAGGCGCTCCGGCCTGGGCGATGAGCAGGGGCCCGCCCGAATTGCCCGCGTCTATCTGGGCGGTATGCTGAATATAGGGCCCCATGAGTTCTTCTTCGTTGTCGTTCCTGGGGATACGCGCCGCGGCGTTGGACACTATGCCCCTGCCGAACTGGTATACCGGAGTTCCGCCGAGACCGGGAAACCCGGCGGAAAACACATCGGTTCCCTCGTCCACCAGTTCGCCTTTGATAACGAGGCCTTCTGTAAAAGGCTTCTGCCCGCCGGGAAAGGCCAGGAGGGCAAGGTCCGCTTCTTCGTCCGCCGCTACGATTTCGATGCCATCGTATCTGGTTTTTGTTCCGTCGATTTTTTCAAACGTTATGCTCAGGCTGTAGGCCTGGGCGATTACATGGGTATTGGTAATGATATAATTGTCTCCATTAGCCGCCACATAGACAAAGCCCGTGCCAAAGGGTCCCTTGAGAAAGCGGTCAACGCCCTTTATCGCGTCGCTGTTTCCCTGCTTTTCAAATTCAATTTTAAATTTTTCAATATAAGATACAATATCAGGATGGTAGGTCTGGTTAATGAGCCCCACATAATCCCTGATAGTCTGTCCGCTTCCGGCCTGGGCAAAAGCCGTAAGCGCGGTAAGGCTTGCCAACAACAAAATACTGCAAATTCGGCGTATCATAGTCCCTCCGGTTTTTAAGGCGACACTCAACAGCATCTGGACCCATATTGAATACCCAATACTATATCAGCCGGAGGATAAAAAAACAAGGCAAGCCCGGTTTTACCGGATTATACCTGTAAAGATGAATATATACTCCATAGATTTGAGTTTGTCAGGTATGGAATTAGTTAATTCCTTACCTGACAAACACTTATAATCGGAATTCTATGACAATTTTAAATTGTCATAGAATAAATCGCGCCATATAAAAAAAACGAGGCATGTTGACTTGCTTTTTTGCCGCGCCGTGGTATAATAGGCCCTTCGCAACAACGAAAAACCACTTTTAAGGAGCCTATGGTGAATTTACAACGTCCGAATAGCAGTGACGCTACCCGTACCGGCAACCGTTCTACAAGTATAGTGCCGTCGAGCGGCCTGTGTTCCCGGTGCATTGACGGATGCAAGGGAAACTGCGAAGTTTTTAAGGCCAGTTTCCGGGGCCGGGAACTTATCTACCCCGGACCATTCGGCGATGTGAGCGCCGGAGGGGATAAAAACTATCCGGTTGATTATTCCCACCTCAACATTCAGGGCTATGCCCAGGGCGCCGAGGGCCTGCCGCCGGGAACCGCCGCGGATCCGGATCACGCCCGTTTCCCCCTGGTCAACACCGAAACCGCCTATGGCTGGGACAAAAAGGTAAAGATGAAGCTCCCTGTGTTTACCGGGGCCCTTGGTTCAACTGAAATCGCCCGCAAAAACTGGGACCATTTTGCCATAGGCGCGGCCATTTCCGGCGTTACCATAGTCTGCGGCGAAAACGTCTGCGGCATTGATCCCGCCCTGGAACTCAGTCCCGCCAAAAAGGTAATCAAGGCCCCCGACATGGACCGCCGTATTGAGGCCTACAGAAAATACCATGCCGGGTATGGCGAGATACTCATTCAGATGAATGTTGAAGATACCACCCTTGGCGTGGCGGAATATATCATCGACAAGCATAAAATCGAAACCATCGAGCTTAAATGGGGTCAGGGCGCCAAATGTATAGGCGGCGAAATCAAAGTTGCCCAGCTTGAACGGGCCCTGGAACTCCAGCGCCGGGGGTATATCGTAACGCCCGATCCTTCGGACCCGGTGATTCAGGCCTCGTACAAGGCCGGCGCCATCAAGGAATTTGAGCGCCATAGCCGTCTGGGTTTTGTCAGCCAGGAAAGCTTTATGAAGGAAGTCGAAAGGCTGCGGGGTTTGGGCTTTAAACGGATTACCCTCAAGACCGGGGCCTACAGCCTCAGGGAACTTGCCCAGGCAATCCGTTACTGTTCCGACGCCCATATCGATCTCCTCACCATTGACGGCGCTTCCGGCGGAACCGGCATGAGTCCCTGGCGCATGATGGAAGAATGGGGCGTCCCTTCAATCTATCTCCACAGCGCTGCCTATGAGTATGCCTCGATTTTGGCCGCTGCCGGCAAACGGGTGCCTGACCTGGCCTTTGCGGGCGGCTTCAGCACCGAGGACCATGTCTTTAAGGCCCTGGCCATGGGTTCTCCCTATGTCAAGGCCGTCTGTATGGGCCGCGCCCTGATGATCCCCGGCATGGTCGGCAAGAACATAGACCGCTGGCTTCAGGAAGGGACCCTTCCCAAACACATAAGCGAATACGGTTCAACGCCTGAAGAAATTTTCATCAATTACGAGAAGGTCAAAGATATTGTAGGCGCCGCCGAAATCAAAAATATCCCCCTGGGCGCCATCGGCATTTACAGTTACTCCGATAAACTCCGGGTGGGATTGCAGCAGCTTATGGCCGGCGCCCGGCGCTTTAACCTGGGCGTGATGAACCGGAAGGACCTCATGTCCCTTACGGAAGAATGTTCCAAGGTAACGGGCATCCCCTACCTTATGGACTGTTACCGGGAAGAAGCCCTGCAAATACTCAAGGGATAATTTACCGCCAAGGCTCTGGACGCCTAACCGGGTTTCCAGAGTTTTCTTTAAGCGCCTCTAAAATTTTATGAGGCGCTTTTTTTGCGCGGGCGGGTTTGAGCATTACCGCCTCGCCCTTGGAGGGTGTTTCCGGTATACTGGTCCGGGGGTTTTTATGACAGCGAAACAAGGGGGGAAAGAAGCCCTCTATCTCATCGATACCTACGGTCTCATATACCGTTCCTATTTTGCCTTTATGTCCAGACCGCTGCGCAATGCCAGGGGGGAGAATGTATCGGCCCTCTTTGGTTTTGCCCGCACCCTGGTCAGCCTCCTTCTTGACGGAGCGCCTCTGGCCGGCGCGGACGGCAGGGTTCTGGACAAGCCGAAAAAGCCCGCCTTTCTTGCCGCGGTTTTTGATTCGCCGGCTCTCACGTTCAGGCACAAGTTGTACCCTGAGTACAAGGCCACGCGGCAAAAAGCTCCTGACGACCTTCATGCCCAGGTTCCCCTGGTTGAGGAATTTCTTACCGCCCTGGGGGTTCCCCTGCTCAGGGCCGACGGCTACGAAGCCGACGATATCATCGCCACGCTGGCAGGGCAGTGCCGGGCCGAGGACAGGCAGTGTTACATACTTTCTTCTGACAAGGATCTGCTCCAGCTTGTGGGGAAGGGAACCTACGAGCTCAGGCCCATTAAGGGCGCGCGGCTTGATGCCGAGGGTCCTGGGGCGGCAGGGCTGCCCTATGATCTTATAGGCCCGAAGGAGGTCAAAGCCGAATGGGGCGTTGAGCCGGAACGGATGCTTGATCTTCTTTCCCTTACCGGCGACAGTTCCGACAATGTGCCCGGCGTCAAGGGCGTGGGCGAAAAAACGGCGATCAAACTCATGACCCGTTATGGCTCGCTTGACAGCATCTATGAGAATATCGCCGGTATAGAAGGCTCGGTGGGTAAAAAACTTGCCGATGGCAGGGAAAGCGCTTATTTTTCAAAATCCCTTATTGCCCTGGAAGCGCAGGTTCCCCTCCCGGTTCTGTCCCCTGAAGAACTTTCCGTGGAACAGCTCAACCGCGCGGCCGGCGCCGAGCTGCTGCTCAGAGAAGGCATACGACAGAGCGCCTTTGCCCTGGATCCAAAAAGCAAGTCCAGGGATCATTCTGAAGAGCTTTCCGGCGCGGCGGACAAGGGCGCGGCCCGTTCATCCGGCGGCGGAGCGAGCGGCAGTGGCATGTCCGGCGGCAGAGTGGCCGGCAGCGGCGCG
>JAIRTD010000099.1 GCA_031255115.1 Spirochaetaceae bacterium
CCAAAAAGTCATACAGGCTGAGGATTCTATGCTGGGAACCCTGATTAATCAGGTTGCGCGGGTCGGTTAAGGGCCTGAAGGAGTATATAATGGTTAGAAGTTTATGGACCGGAGCTTCCGGAATGATAGGCCAGCAGGCCAATATCGACACGATTTCCAATAATCTTGCCAACGTAAACACATCGGGATTCAAGAAGGTCAGGGCAGATTTTGAAGATCTCCTCTATCAGACCATACGAACCGCCGGAACCCCGGCCACCGAGGATACGGTGATTCCCGTGGGCGTACAGATGGGCCATGGCGTCAAGATCGCCGCCACCCAGAGAATCTTTAACCAGGGTTCGCTGCAGAATACCGAAAACGTCTCCGACATCGCCATAGAAGGCGAGGGGTTTTTCCGGGTTAAAATGTACGACGGAAGTTACGCCTATACCAGGGACGGCGCCTTCAAAGTTGATTCCGACGGAAGGCTCGTAACGAGTAACGGGTACTGGGTGCTGCCTGACATTATCATGCCCGCGGATTTTATCCCTTCGTCCATAGCGGTATCCCAGCAGGGGAGGGTAACGGTAAAACTTCCCGGTTTGGACGATCCGGTGGATGTGGGTCAGATAGAACTCTACCGTTTTCCCAATCCTGTAGGTCTCTCCGCCGTAGGCGAGAATCTCTTTAAGGCAACCAACGCTTCAGGCGACGCCATAGCGGGACAGCCCGGCTATGACGGCATGGGCAGGACCATGCACAAATTTTTGGAAATGTCCAATGTTTCGGTGGTACGGGAAATGGTCGACCTCATTGTAGCCCAGCGGGCCTATGAGTTTAACTCAAAGACCATACAGACCAGCGACAATATGCTGGGCGTGGCTACAAATCTCAAGCGCTAGAAACGCTAAGGAGACCTTATGGACTTGGGCGCTATTGGTTCCTACCAGATTCCCGACATACAAATTAATACGGGATTTTCCGGGACAGGCTGGTCCCCGCCGGCAGGCGGAAAGGCCGTCTCGTCTCAGGAGAGCTTTTCAGAGGCGCTCGAAAAAGAACTCAGACGCCAGGGCGGCGAAACGCGGCCTGTTTCTTCCGATGGAAAGGCCCTTGTCGACAAGACAAGCAAACTCTACGAGACCTGCCTTGAGCTTGAAGGTTTTCTTGTTAAAACCCTTATAAGCGGTATGCGGAGCACCGTGCAAAAGTCCGGCCTCATCGACGAAGGCTTTGCCGGAAAAATGTACGAAGACATGCTCTACGATGAATACGCCAGGGAATTTACCCGCAACGCGGGCTTCGGCCTCGCGGATATGGCCTATCTTGAACTGACCGGCCAACGGGGAAAGGCAATGGTACGGTAAATCATGGACTCATTAACAAAAATAAAGGACCTCCTTGCTTTTATATACGGAAGAGACAGCGTCCAAACAATATTCCCCAAAATGGAAAAACTCCTCGCGGCCTATGACGGACCCCGGGGACTTGCGCCTGACGCCGTTACCAATAGAGACGCCTTTCTCATAAGTTACGGCGATATGCTCGGGCCTCCCGAAGCCGCGTCTGACGGAAAAAGCGGCCTTGCGCGCTTAAAGGATTTTCTTTCGCGTTACAATAAAGGGGCCTTTAGCTATCTGCATATATTGCCCTTTCATCCTTATTCGTCTGACGACGGTTTTTCGGTGATAGATTACCGGGAGGTCGACGGACGCTTTGGAAGCTGGAATGATCTTGAAGCCCTGGGCGGCAACACAAAGCTGGTCTTTGATTTTGTGATAAACCACGGCAGCGTGCAGAGCCCGTGGTTCAAGTCCTTTCTCAAACAGGAAGAGCCTTACAAAAACTGGTATCTGAGCCGGGATCCCGATTACGACTATTCGCAGGTAGTGCGTCCCCGCACCCATCCCCTGCTTACGCCCTTTACCCTGGCTGACGGCGTTGTGCGCCATGTGTGGACCACCTTTAGCGCGGACCAGGTTGATTATGATTTTTCCAATCCGGCGGTGCTGCTCGAATTTGTAAAAATATTTCTTGAATACGCAAAGCGGGGAAGCCGCATCGTGCGTCTTGACGCCATTGCCTATTTGTGGAAGGAAGACGGAAGTTCCTGTCTGCACCATCCCAAAACCCACGCCGTGGTAAAACTGTTCAGGGCCGTCATAGAGTTTTTGGGTCTTGATCTCCGCATCCTCACCGAAACAAACGTACCCCACAAAGACAATATTTCGTATTTTGGCGAAGGCGACGAAGCCCACATGGTCTACAATTTTGCCCTGCCGCCCCTGGTGCTGTACGGCGCTGTTTCAGGCGACACGGAGCCGCTTAAAAAATGGGCGAAGACTCTGCGTGGAAGAGAGAACAAAGAGCTTTTTCTGAATTTTCTTGCCAGCCATGACGGCGTGGGCCTTACTCCGGCAAAGGGACTTGTCGACGAAGACGCTTTTGCGGCGGTGATCAAAACAGCCGAAAAGCGGGGCGCGCTGATTTCGTACAAGGCCAGCCCCGAAGGCCCCGTGCCCTACGAACTTAACTGTTCCTATGCCAGCATTGTCGCCCCGCCTGAACTGGGAAGCGTCAGGGAGAGGGCCAGGGCCTTTCTCTCGGCCCAGGCCGTACTGCTCTCCCTGCCCGGCCTTCCTGCGGTGTACTTTCACAGTTGGACCGGTTCTGAAAACTGGAAAGAAGGCCCTGGGCTTTTGGGCTATAACCGGGCCATTAACCGGGAAAAGCCCCCTGTCGACAAGGTAGAAAGGGAACTCGGCGACGACGATTCTTTCAGAAGCCTCGTGTACCGGGGCTTTCAGAAACTGCTCGCCTTCCGCTCTGAAGAAGCCGCCTTCAGCCCCGAAAGCGGCATGGAAATCCTTGACAGCCCCGCCCCGGTTTTTGCCGTACAGCGGGGGCCTGACCCGAAAGGCCGTTATGTGCTCTGCGCCATGAATTTCAGCGGCAGGGACTGCGCAATTCCGCCTTCCCCGGGGCGGACCGCTTTTTCGCAGGCTTTTTCCCTTGGCCCCTGGGAAAGCCTCTGGCTGGCATCAGGCGGCTCAAGGCCGGACGCCAGGATTTCGACCCGGTAGCCGGCGCTTACTGTAAAACATAGGCCAGCACATTGTAGAGGCCGTGGCCCAGGGCCAGGCCGTGGGGCGATTGGGTCTTCCGGTAAAAAAGCAGGAGAAAAATCCCGGCGATAAGGGCGTTACAGAGCCCCAGGGGGCCCTGGTAGAGGTGGCAGAGGGTAAAAAGGCCGGTGGATAGCAATAAACGCGCCGGGGACGCCCATTTTGCCTTTTGGAGCGCCGCTTCAAGGTAGATACGGAAATAAGTTTCTTCAAGATATGCTGAGGCGAGATAAAAGAGAACCAGTACGGACCAGGAGAACGCGTCCTGGGGTTTTTCAAGGCCGGGCGGGGAGGGGAGGCCCGGCGCGAGACTTGAGAGCAGGCGGACGGCCAGGGCAATGAGGCCGAGAGCGGCAAGGCATAAAAGCGCGGCCGCAAAATCCCCGCGCCGGAATTTGAGGGAAGGTCTAAAGGGCCGGTTTTCCGCCTTTAGAAGAAAAAAACCGACGAGGGCAAGGCCGGGGAGCGTATACAGGCCAAGGCGTATGAGGGCGCCGCCTGCCGAAAAGGTCCCGGCGGCGGAGGACGGAAAGAGGCCGGGGCCAAAAAGAACCAGAAAAATAAGCAGGATTTTTGGCAGCTCCGTAATACGGTCTCCTTTTTGTTACTTTATCATATCATCTTGGTTATGTCTTGATAGAGTCTTTCTTTCGATATAATATAAGATAAGGCCGTATATTGGTAAAATCCATTGGGATTTTAGACCGTTTCCTGGAGGTAATAAGGGGCGTGTTAATTTACCTGTTGCTCATGGTGATTCCCCTCCTGGGTATTGCGCTGCTCGTGCTTTTTAAGCCGCCCAAGAACAGCAAGACATCCTGGGTATCCTTTATGGCCAAGGGTAAGGACGCGGGATTCAGCTTTCGGGAAATCGATTTGCTCAGGAAGCTGGCGGTAAAAAGTCATCTTGAAGACCCCGCCGCCCTGTTCTGGTCGCAAAAGCAGCTTGACCGCTGTATTTCGGCCATGCTCCGCAACGCCCGGCTTTCGGGCGAGGACCGCAAACAGGGTACGCAGGATTTTATCGCCAAACTCTACGAGTACCGGAAAAAGATTGAATTCGAAAAACCCCAGTATAAAAAGGGCATAAGCAATTCCCGTCAGATTGAAGAAGGCCAGCCCATCAGGGTGCTTGCCGAGAGCATGGGGGTCTACAAGTCCAAGGTCGTAAAAAATACCGAACACTACCTGACCATTACCCGTCCGGTCAGCCCCAATCTTCCCTTGAGTTTTTCGTGGAACAGCCTTAAAATCGCCGTGTATTTCTGGCGGCGCGAGGACGCCGGCTATGTCTTTGACACGGTTGTTACCGATGAGGTGTATTCCAGGGGGGTACAGGCCCTGCAGATCAACCACGCCGAGTCCCTTTTCAGGACCCAGAAGCGTTCATCTATCAGGATAAAAACCAAAAAGCCGGCCTTCCTCTACCTTCCCGACGGAGGGGCCCTGAGCGACAATATCGAGACCAAGCCGGGCCTTAAATGCATTGTCGAAGATCTGTCCGATTCAGGCTGCGCCGTAACCATTGGCGGCAAGGCTGTACAGGGCCTCAAGATCAAGATACAGTTTGCCCTGAGCGACATGCCCATTATCATGAAGGGTACGGTGCGTTCCACCGAGTATAACGAGGAGACTTCCCGTTCCCTGCTCCATATTGAAGCGGATCCCCTGCCTCTGGCAACGCGGAACCGTATCCTTGGCGAAGTTTTCGGAGTGCAGACCGAGGAGGACTATCTTGTTCCCTTCCAGCTTTTGGAAGAAGAAGAGGAAGACAGTCAGAGCAGGGATGAGGCCGTATCTTTCCAAGGAGGGAGCGATGAGGCGTCCACATAAGCACGGCGGACGGTGGTGTTTCTCCGTCCTTATTACAGGCTTTTTACTCTGCGCCCCGGCTCTGGGGGCCCAGGAATCAATACTGCTTTCTTACCAGCGGAATTTTGTCCGGGCAAACCTGGCGACCAAGGCGGGCATACTCAGGGACGCGGCGACCGATGAACGGGCCTCTGATTTTATAGGCCCCCTCTACGAATACGCCCTTGAGTTCTGCCTTCAACAGTCAGATTTTCTCCGCGACGACCCCGATATGATAGCCCTGGCTGTTCTCGCCTCGGCGGGGGCGCGGGATTCGGGCCACAGACCGTCCGTCGACACGCTCTGGAAACTGTTTCAAAGTTACCGGGATTCCCTTATACGGGTCGAAATACTTCGTTCCCTTGGGGTCCTCGGCAGGGGCAATCCCCAGGTTGTTGAGAACCTCAACCAGTTTCTGGCAAACCAGAACAACGTGTTCCGCTCGGGCATGGCGCCTGATTATCCGACCCTTTCGGCCTGTATCGAGGCCCTTTCGGCCCTGGGCGACGGCTCGTCGTTTCCGGTGCTTTTCTCCACGATGATGGCCGCCTATCCAGAATCCATACGGACCGGGGCCCAGGCGGCCATGAGCGCCCTCTCGGGGGACTACAAGAGTTTTCTCATCATGGTAATACAGCGTAATCCGCCGGCGGAAAAACTTACCGCCTTTAACGCCGCCAGGGAAAGCAGCCGTTTTAGTTCAGCCGACATGGGCGAAATCGCCGAGGCCGGCCTCAGGACAAGCCTCGATCTTTTTCCTTCCAATCCTGAAGGAGAAGCGGCGATACAGACCCTGCGTTTTTCCAGCGTCAGGCTGCTCGGTTCCCTTAAGTGGGCCAGGGCGGTGGACGCGGTTATCAAGCACTTTTACCGGGTACAGACAGACTACAATGAAGGGAGGGCCGCCAAGGCCCAGCTTCTTGAGGCCGTTAGCTGTCTTGGCGCCCTGGATTCAAGCGAAGCCGCCCAGACCCTCGCCCTCCAGCTCGGGCTTTTTAATTCCCAAATGGAAAGAACAGGCGAATACGACGCCGAAATCCTCACCGGCGTGATTAACGCCCTGGGCGAACTGGGCGATAAAATCGCCTTTGACTATCTCCTCTACATAGGTTATCTGGGCTACCCGGAAGAAGTACAGTCGGCGGCGCGGGACGCTCTTAACCGGCTGACATGGTAACGCGGAAAATTTTCCCGCCCCTCTGCGCCGCGGCCCTTGCCTGCGCTGTTTCGTATTACGGCCTCTTCGCCCTGGAACAATTGGGCCTTGCCCCGCCGCCGCGTATCTTTGCGGCGCTGCCTCTTGCCGCCGGGATCTTTCTTGCTTTTTTCAAAATCGCCGGGGCAAAAAAAATACCGTTCTATGCGGCGGGTTTTTGCCTTGGCCTTGCCCTGGGCATAAACGCCCACAGCGCCGCGTACAGGGCGGCCCTGCCCCCCGGCGGACTTCCCGCCGGCGAGATTCGCGGCCTGGAAGGCGTGCTGCTGGAAGACCCCCGGAGCGTACAGGCGCGGGGTCAGGGCATGGGCCGTCTTGCGCTGGCGAAGATCTACGGCAAAAACGGGATACAGGTTATTCCCGGCGGGAAAGCCGCGCAGGTACGGGTTATTTTTGACGAAGAGGCCCTGCCCCGTATTGTCGACTTTGGCAGGAAGAGCGTTCTTTATGTTGAAGGAAGCTTTTCGGGCGCTTTCTTTAGGGCCGAAGGCGTACATGTGCTTTCTCCGCCGCCGCCCATTGAACGGGCAAGGACCGCGTTCCGCCTCACGCTGCTCGAAAAATTCTCCCGGCATGAATGGGGTTTCCTCGCCCAGGCGGTGCTGCTCGGCGTCCGGGATAATCTTGATACCGAACTTGCCAGGGCCTTTACGGTTTCAGGCTGCGCCCATGTACTTGCCCTCTCAGGCATGCATCTCGGCGTGATTGCAGGACTCTTTTCCCTGCTTTTAAAAAAGCCTCTGGGCCTTAAAGGGGCGAGTCTTTCAGGGGCTCTTCTGGTTTCACTCTATGTATACCTTGTGGGCCCCCAGGCCTCTCTGATACGTTCACTCATTATGTACCTCACCGGGGTGCTGGTGATTCTTAAAGGCTTTCCCCGCCGCGCCGAAGCCATACTCGGCGGCGCCTTTATTATTCAACTGCTTCTTTTTCCTTCTTCGGGCAGGGAACTTTCCTTTGCCCTTTCCTACCTCGCCCTTTTGGGGCTCCTTACCCTCGGCCCCTGGATATACGAACTTATCAGAGGAACCGTTCCCCGTCCTGTTGCCGCGCCCCTTTCGGCATCAACAGGGGCCTTTCTCATAACGGCCCCTCTTTCGGCGTTTTGCTTCGGCGTACTGCATCCTGTAGGCATACTGGCGGCGCTGATCATGGGTCCCCTTATCACCCTCTTTATGGTTCTTGCCCTGGCCTGGCTTTTTGTTGAGGCCCTGTTTCCCGCCGCGGCTGTACTCCTGGCGGCGTTGCTTTCCTTTGTATACCTGATATTGAAGGCGGTTTCCGCCGTGGCGGGGCTCTTTCCCGCAATCACTATACGCGACGCCCGGGCAGCGCTTATTGTTTCCCTTGCCGTGATGACGCTGATCTATGTTGGGCAGAAAAAACTGGCCCTGATGAGGAAAAGGCTTGAACCCTTTGACCAGGGCGCTTAACTACGATTCGCCCAACGCGCTGCGGGCCTATCTGGACGAACACGGCCTGGGCATGCAAAAAAAATTCGGACAGAATTTTCTGATACATCCCGCCCTGCGCCGGGAACTTGCCGAAGCCCTGGGTATAAGGAACGGGGACGAGGTCTGGGAAATAGGGCCGGGCCTTGGTTCCATGACCTTTGAGCTCCTCTCCCTGGGAGGGCGGGTTACGGCCTTTGAAATCGACCAGGGTTTTGTCCGCGCTCTGGCCGAACTTTTTTCCGGCAGCGAAAGGCTCACAGTCATACCCGGCGACGTGCGGAAAACCTGGCCCCTTGAGACGCGGCGGGCGCCGTATCTTTTTGGAAACCTCCCCTACAATGTAGGCTCCCTTATTTTGGGCGAAATGATAGAGGCGGGCTGCGTCTTTGACCGCGCGGTCGTTACCGTACAGAAAGAAGTCGCCCAGCGCATGAGCGCCGCGGCGGGTTCAAAAGAGTATTCTTCTTTTTCGGTACTCTGCGCCTCGGTATACCGGGCGGAACTCCTCAAGCCCATTAAGGCGTCTTCCTTTTATCCCGCCCCCCGTGTGGATTCCCAGGCGGTCCGTCTTTCCCGCAGAACCGGAACAACGCAATATCCCCCGGCCTTTACCCCCCTGGTCCGCTTTCTTTTTGCGTCCCGGCGAAAAACCCTCAGAAACAGCCTGACCAAATTCCTTGATTCGCGTATAATGGAAAGCGGCGGAACAGCCCGGCAGCGCGCCGGAGAACTGCTCGAAGCCTCAGGCATATCCGGTTCGGAGCGGCCTGAAAATCTGACCGTGGAGGAATTTGCCGTCCTTGCCGGATTGATCGGGGAGAACGGAGCGTAACATGGGAATACGGGAAGCGCTGCAGGGAGTGCGGGAACGAATCGAAAAAGCCGCCGCCGGAGCGGGAAGAAAGAGCGGCGATATAACCCTCATGGGCGTGTCGAAATTCCACGGCATCGACGCGGTGCGCGAAGCCTTTGAAAATGGACTCCGGCTTTTTGGCGAAAGCCGCGTGCAGGAAGCGGGGGAAAAATTCCCTTCCTTTCTTGATTCCCATCCTGAAGCCGTCCTCCACATGATAGGAAGGCTCCAGAGAAACAAGGCAAAGGCGGCGCTGGATATTTTTCACTGTATCCAGTCCCTGGACCGGGACGAAATAATTGACGCCCTGGGAAAGGCCGCCGCTGACTTGGAAAACGCAAATGCGCCGGACGGCCCGAAAATCGCAGACGCGAAGGCCGACTTGGAAAACGCAAATGCGCCGACCGACTTGGAAAACGTAAATGTACCGGGCGGCCCGAAAATCGTAGGCACGCCGGGCGCGAAGGCCGGAACGCTCTTTCCCGTGCTTCTTGAACTCCATACCGCAGAGGATTCAAAATCAGGCTATCCTGATCTTGACGCCCTGCTCAGGGGCGCTGAAAAGATCGCCGCGTATCCCGGCCTGACGCTTGCCGGGCTTATGACCCTGGCCCCCTTTACCGGCGACAAAAAAGCCGTGCGGGCCTCGTTCCGTTCCCTGTATCAGGCCGGCGAAGAACTCGTCCGGCGCGGCTTCCTTAAAAACCCCGTACTTTCAATGGGAATGTCAGGCGATTTCGAAATCGCCATCGAAGAAGGTTCGACCCTTATCCGTATAGGTTCCCTGATCTTTGGAGAACGAACGCCATGAAGCAATTTCTTGCGGTTCTTGTACTCTGCTGTTTTACGGCGGCCGGACTCTTTCCCCAAAGTCAGGGCGCGTCAAATGAAGGCGGAGCGCGGGGAACGGTAATCCAAAGCGCCGTGATACAGCCCCGCCCCCTCGAAGCGTCTCCTTCTGAATTTCCCCTCTGGGCCAGGGATTTACGGCGGGCAGAAATCGTCGCCTTTGGCGCCATTCCCTTTACCATGTTTTTCAGCATATTCGCCATGGACAGCTACCGCTGGGCAACCCATGACCGGGACCTCCGCTACGCCCCCTGGCCCTTTAAGGCGGCCGGCGCGGTTGAGATGAGCGAACGGCAGCAGATATTCTGTTTTAGCGCGGCCCTTGCCGGGGCCGCGGTCATAGCCCTTGCCGATCATCTTATTGTGCGGACCATGCGCGCAAGGGAAGCGCGCAGGATACAGGAACTGCCGCCGGGGGACCCCATCATCATACGGAGGATTCCCCTGGAAGAAGACGAAAAGCCGGAGGACGGATAAAAGTGCCTGACGCCGGAATCACCGTTGCGGAAGGCTTTGACGGCATGAGGCTCGACCAGTACATTTCGGGCGGCCTGGGGCTTTTAAGCCGTTCCCAGATCAAGGCGAGAAAACTCGAAGCCCTGCTTGACGGCAGGCCGGTAAAACTTTCCCGGCAGGTAAAAAGCGGCGACTGTTTTTTTTTACGATGGGAAGAAGCCGAGACTCCGTTCCTTGTTCCCGAAGATATTCCCCTTGATATTCTTTATGAAGACGACGAACTTGTCGTCATAAACAAAAAGCAGGGCATGGCCGTACATCCCGGCGCGGGACGTTCGGGGGGAACCCTGGCCAACGCCCTGCTCTTTCGCATGGGCCGCGAACAGAGCGCCGCTCTCAGGCCCGGCATAGTACACAGGCTCGACAAGGATACTTCCGGGGTGATTATCGCCGCGTATAACGAAAAGGCCCATGCCTTTCTTTCGGCGCAGTTTAAGGAAAGGTCGGCAAAAAAACACTACCTCGCCCTGACACAGGGCGGCCCGCCCTGCGCCGGGGGCAGTGTGGAAACCTATATAAGCAGGGACAGCGGGGACAGGAAGAAATTCACCGTATCGGAAACCAGGGGAAAAAAAGCCCTTACCAGATACCGTGTCCTTAAAAGCTGGACCCTGGGCGGCCGGAACTACAGTCTGCTTTCGCTTCGCCCGCGCACGGGCCGCACCCACCAGATACGGGTTCACCTTAAATACCTGCGCTGCCCCATACTGGGGGACCCGCTTTACGGCGGGAAGGATAAAAACTTTCCCCATGCCTCCCTTATGCTCCACGCCCGGCAGCTGCGTATCACAACACCCGGCGGAAAACTCATGAGCTTTAAGGCGCCCCTTCCCGGCGCTTTTCTGGACCTGCTGCAGGAACTCGACGAAAAAGACCGGAGCCCAGGGCCATGACTTTCTGTGCCGAACCGGCTATGTACGAACCCTGTATCGTATATGAGTCTTCTTCTTTTCTGGTGCTGTATAAACCGCCTTTCATGCACACCGTTCCGCTCAGGACAGGCGAAAAAACCCTGCTCGACTGGTGCGTTAAACGCTATCCCGAAATGGACCGCGTCCGGGGAAAAACGGCAGGGGACAAGGGCATACTGCACCGCCTTGACCGGGAAACCAGGGGCCTGGTGCTTGCCGCCCTGAACCAGGAAGCCTTTGAAAACCTGAAACGCCAGCAGGAAGAAGACCGTATTGTTAAAAGCTACGGCGCCCTGCTTGCGCCCCCCGCTCTGTCGCCCCCCGGCTTTCCGCCTCTTCCTCCAAAACTCGTAAAGGCCTTTCCCCCTGAATCAGGCGCGACGCTGTATATCGAAAGCGCGTTCAGGGCCTACGGCCCGGGAAGAAAGGCTGTGAGGCCGGTAACAGGGCTATCCGGCGCCGCCCGTTCCGCTGCCGGAAAAAACAGGCTGTACAGGACAGCGCTGCTTGCCGCAAAAGACGAGCCTCCTCGCCTGGACGGAAAC
The DNA here is from genome assembly GCA_031255115.1 of Spirochaetaceae bacterium. Classification (GTDB taxonomy): domain Bacteria; phylum Spirochaetota; class Spirochaetia; order Treponematales; family Breznakiellaceae; genus JAIRTD01. Next base: position 11,303 of record JAIRTD010000099.1, read on the forward strand.
GCCGAAAATAAATTTTTCTACGCCGAACTTT
>JAIRTD010000135.1 GCA_031255115.1 Spirochaetaceae bacterium
GACAGGGCAAAGGCGATTTCTTTTGAATTGGCCGGTACTTCTACGTCCATGATATGCTGGAGCTGCTTTTGTTTTTCGGAGTACATGGCCATGGTAACCAGGAGCCCGCGGGACATGACGGTCTTTTCGGTTTCCTCGCCAAGGAACTTAAAGTCCGGGTACTTGTCCAGTATGACGCTCTTTAGCCTGAGTTTTTCCGCCGGGTCCAGGTCTTTTACGTCGTCGATGAGGGTATAGATACGGGTTATGGTATCCGGGTCGGCCCTGCTGATAAAGGAATCAACCAGGCCTTCCTTAAAGAGTATCGTCAAAACCTGCTTGTTGGTCTTGCGGTTCTCGGTGGTGTTCCGGTGGTTTTCGATATCCCGGTAGCTCAGGTCAAGGATATGAATAAGGGCGATGAGCTGTTTTTCTTCGGTAATCCCCGTCTGGCCAAACCAGTTTTCGGATCTGAGGTTCTTAAAGATCCACACCACCGCTTCCTTGTTGTCCCGGTAATTCTCAAAGCAGCTCTGCACCATGGCGGCCAGCTTTTGCTCATGGCCTTCCTTTTGGAGGCTGGTAATGATTGAGTGCAGCTGTACATGGGAGAAGAGCTTTATATATATATCGGCCCATTCGGGGACAAAAAGCTTAATGTGCTGGAGAAATCCTTCTTTGAGTTTTGCGTCCTTGAGGTTGTCAAACAATTCGGCCGTGTCGCCTGAATTGCGGAAGAGGTCGAGAAAATTAAGCTGAATCCCCTGGGCCAGGTGGGGAAAGCGTCCGGCAAGTTCCTTGACCAGGAGAAACGAGGCCATGACCTGTTCGTTGACCTGGTTGTAGGACCTGAGGTAGACCGCGAAATAATTAAACATTTCTGTAAAATATTCCGAATCCGGTTCGGCGTCCTTTTGCCCGGCAAAGTCCCGCAGGGTAGAAACCCGGTCAAAAAAGTTCTTTTCGGCCTTGAACTGGTTGTAGAGTTTTTCTTCTATGCTTATCGGCCTTTCCCGTACTATGTACAGGTCGATATTATCGGGGCTGACTCCAAAGGAAGGATCGGACTTGAGTATGTCCCTGGCCTTGACGCTCCAGGTGGTCCATTCTCCCGCGGAGAGTACCGAAGGAACCAGTTCTCCCTTGATACGCTTGAGATCGCAGGCGTTGTTAAAGCTCTGGATGATGGTTTTAAGGGTCCACACAGGGTCGTCTTTTACCTTGTCGTGGAGTTTTTCTTTTTTCCAGGTTGCCTTGAGCACCCAGATATGGTTTTTTGAAAGGGTTTGAAGGGCGTCTACGGCCATTTTAAGGGACATCGCGTGTCCCCGTTTTTTGGCAAAGTCTATGACTATCTCGTCGCCCTGTACCCGGGCTATGCGGCCCGCGCCCCAGCTCCGGTGAAAGACAAAATTCCCCCGGTCAAACGAAATGTGCTTTTCAAAATCCTGTATCGCCTCGTGGATATTGCGCCAGTTCTGCGAGAGGTTGGAAATCCGTATATACTCTTCCATCTGGCTGTGGTCCGAGTATTTCTGGCGGAAGCAGTCCACGATTTCTTTGCGTACCCACGAGTCCCGCTCGTCGTACTGGAGTATGATTTTGAGTACGCCTATGGCCTGCTCCACGTCGCCGCGCTTTCTCAATGAGCCGTACACATCCTGAAGGAGTACTTCCGCTTTTTCTTCGCTGATATTCTTGGCGATTTTTTTCTGCACATGCAGGAAAAAGTCAATCTCGTCGGGGCAGTATTCGAGGAGCTTGGCCCAGATTTCCCGGACATTGGTAAAAAGCTGTTTGTTGATATAGCGGTGCAGGGCTTTTTTGTAGTATTCAACCGCTTCTTCGACCTTGCTCTGGGCCTCGTAATGCTCGGCAAGGGATTTGCAGAGGTCCGCTTCTTCGTAATCAACCTTGACCAGCCTTTCCCAGACGCCGAAGATGAGTTCGTTCTCGTTTTCGTTTTTATAACACTCGGCGAGCATGCGCAGGGCGAATTTTGATTCGCCGTAATCGAGAATACGTTCACTTAGGTATTTGACTATGCCCCATTTGTGGTTATCCACAAAGATGGAGACGAGATTGGTCAGGGCGGCGTCGTCAATGAGCTGCCGCGACAGGGCTATCATACCCGAAAGGTAGAGGGCTATGATGCTGTTTTTGGTATGCACCAAATGTTCGTCAGAAAGTTTCTTTAATTCGTCAGAAACCTTTTCGTCCCGGGCGTTTTTCAGGATCTGGTCCAGTTCCTTAAACTGGTTTGTCGAATAATTGCTGAGGGTGGCCCTGGTCCACTTTTCCTCATTCAGCATTTCCTGTACATTCTTCAGGAGACCTTCAGACATCGCTCAACTCCTCACTCCCTTGCATTTAACGCCGGTATTGTTCATACATATCCGGATCAAGTACTTTTATTTTAAGCATCGTTTCTTCGATCAGTTCGGGATTTTCGGCCTTGTTGATATAATGATCCAGGAGCCAAAAATACCGGTTAATGAGCCTCGGCAAAGTCGTTCCGCCCTGCCTGCCCGATCCTTCCCTGCGGACTTCGTTTTCCAGAACAAAAATGGACTGCTTGAGCCTTCCAAGTTCGGCCTGTTTTAATTCCCGCCGCACCGAAAAAACACCCCAGAGGGCGCCGTATATGGGAATCCACTCTTCAAGCTCGGGGCTGACGTAGCCAAGCTCCCGCACTTTTTCCGCCAGAACCAGGATCATGTCCGATTCGAGGGCGCACAGATCGACGCTCCGGGGGTCGACAAAGAACGCCTCCCTGAACAGGGCCTTGGCGGCCCTGGCGTCCCCGAGAAGGGCGTTTACGTCGGCCAGATGGGCCAGGGTTTCCCCGTCTTCCCGCCTGAACCGCGCCGCCTGCTCAAGGTACTTGAGGGCCTGTTCGTAGCTGCCTATGCCCTTGTAACAACGGCCTACCTGCAAAAGCAGCCCCGGATCGTGTTCGTTGACCCCGCTCCCCAGTATGTCCTGAAAAGCCCTGAGAGCCGTTGAAAACACATAACGCCTCACCGCGAATACGCAGCGGTCAAAACCGCCGCCTATACGGCGCAAAAAGACGCGGAAGGCGTTCCACTGGGAGAGTATATAGCCTCCCCGGTCATAGGAATCCCTGATCCGCTCCAGTTCCCTGGTCCGCTCCAGCCACCAGTTGACGCATTTAAGGGCGTACACGACTTCGGCGTCCTCAAAATCCAGGCGCAGGGCTTCTTCCAGAGCCGAAAGGGCCCCGGCGGCGTTGGAATTGTCCAATTCAGCATAGGAGCGTTCAATAAGTTCCCTGATCTGTATGTCCGCGTCCATGGCTTGAATACTTTGCCCCATTCTGGTACAAATAGTGATTTTTTATTGTAGCAGAGAATTTTAAGTTTGCAAAGGGCCGTATTGAATGAAATCAGGGCCGGAATATCAAAACCGCCTATTGCCCAGGGCTTATCTGCCGTGGCAATGCTTGTACTTTTTGCCCGAACCGCAGGGGCAGGGGTCGTTGCGGCCCACTTTGGGGACCGAACGGACCACGGTTACCGGGCCGCCGCCCTGGGGCCGGGATTGGGGCCGTTCCTGACGGGGGGGCTGGGCAGTTTCTTCGGCGCCCTGGCTAAAGGCGTCGATGGAGCCGTGGTTGGCGCTTTGAACGGTCGTCTGGGTCCGGGTTCTGGCCTCCCGCTCGCCCGCCTGCTGTATGCGCACCAGGTGCACCCTGGAGGCTATTTCCTGGCGTATTGAGTCGATCATGCGGTCAAAGATTTCAAATCCTTCAATCTTGTACTCGGTGAGGGGGTTTTTCTGGCCGTAGCTGCGCAGGTATACCGCTTCTCTCAGGGCTTCCATGTTTTCCAGGTGGTCAAGCCATTTTCCGTCTATAAAATGAAGGTACTGAAACCTGATATAGGCGTTGAGATTGGCGCTGCCTACCAGGGCTTCTTTTTCGTTGAGTTCGCTTTCCAGTGCGCCGCGTATTTCGGCTTCCAGGGTTTCGGCTTTAAGATGTTCTCCTTCCCGGAGCTTGAGGGTATAGCCGAATTTTTCTTTAAGGTACTGGGCGAGGCCGCTTGCCGCTTCGCTCTCGTCCCTGCGCGTGCCGGAATATTCAGCCAGGGCATGGCGCACCATATCGGCCGTGGCGTCGTTGACCCTGGCCTTGAGGTCTGTGTCGCTGAGTATGGCGTCCCGCTGTTCGTAGATGAATTTCCGCTGCTGGTTGAGTACGTCGTCGTATTCAAGGAGGTGTTTGCGTATTTCAAAGTTCCGCTCTTCTACCTTTTTTTGGGCCTTTTCTATGCTCTTGTTGAGCCAGGGATGGTAGATTGGTTCGCCTGCGTCCATGCCTATTTTTGACATGATGCCCTTGATATTGGCGCCGCCAAAGAGCCGCATGAGTTCGTCATCCATGCTTATAAAGAATTTGCTCTTGCCCGGATCTCCCTGCCGTCCCGAGCGGCCCCGGAGCTGGTTGTCGATGCGCCTGCTTTCGTGGCGTTCCGTTCCGATTACATAGAGGCCGCCGAGTTTTTTTACTTCTTCATAATCGGCCTGCCATTTGGCGTATTCTTCTTTAAGGATACCGGCGTACAGTTCCGGCGCGGCCTCTGTTCCCGCCCGTTTTCGGGCGCGGTGTTCCGGATTGCCGCCGAGTTTGATGTCCGTGCCCCGGCCCGCCATATTAGTCGCAATGGTTACCGCGCCTTTGGCGCCCGCCTCGGCGATGATTCCCGCTTCTCTGGCGTGGTTTTTGGCGTTGAGTACTTCGTGGCGTACGCCCCGTCTGGTAAGGAGGCCCGATATTTTTTCCGATTTTTCTATGGATACGGTTCCTACGAGGAGGGGCTGGCCCTTCTTGTGGGCGGCGGCTATTTCGTCGCAGAGGGCGTTGTACTTGTCCGCTTCGTTAAGGTAAACCACGTCGTCGCCGTCGTCCCTGATCACCGGGAGATTCGTGGGAATAACCACCACGTCAAGGTCGTATATCTTGGCGAATTCTTCTGCTTCGGTGTCGGCGGTCCCGGTCATGCCGGCGATTTTTTCGTAGAGCCTGAAGAAATTTTGAAAGGTAATGGTCGCCAGGGTGCGGTTTCGCTGGGCTATCTTGATATGCTCTTTTGCTTCTATTGCCTGGTGGAGGCCGTCCGAATAGCGGCGGCCGTAGAGTATGCGGCCGGTAAATTCGTCTACGATCTGGACCTGGCCTTCCTGGACCACATAGTCAACGTCAATATGAAAGAGCTTATGGGCCCTCAGTGCCTGGGTAAAATAGTGCAGATATTCAAAATTATCCTCGTCGACAATGGCGCCCTTGATGAGGTTTCGCTTTTGGAGCAGTTCTTCTATTTTTGCCATCCCGGCGTTGGTAAAGGAAACGCCCTTGTTCTTTTCGTTGAGTTTGTAGTCCCCAATCACTTCTTCGCCCTGGGCCTCGTCGGGGTAGTCGCCGTCGTCTTTTTTCTTTACTTCTTCCAGGGTGCCGAGGAGGCGGTCGACTTCGGCGAATTTAAAGGTATCGTCCTCGGCCGCGCCCGAAATGATAAGGGGGGTACGGGCCTCGTCAATGAGTATGGAATCTATTTCGTCGACAACGCAGTAACTGTGGCTCCGCTGCACTCTTTCTTCGAGAAAGGGCGTCATATTGTCCCGCAGGTAATCAAAGCCGAATTCGTTGTTTGTGCCGTAGGTAATGTCGCAGGCGTAGTTGAGTCTGCGCCTCGCGTTGTCCATGTCGGAGAGTATGGTCCCTACGCTTACGCCCAAAAGATCGAAAACCGGCTTCATCCACTGGGAGTCGCGGCCGGCCAGGTAATCGTTTACCGTAACGACATGAACCCCCTTGCCGGATATGGCGTTAAGGTAGGCCGCGGCGACGCTCATCAGGGTTTTGCCTTCGCCGGTCTTCATTTCGACTATCTTGCCCTGGTGGAGCACTATGGCCCCCAGTACCTGGACATCGTAGGGCCGCTCGCCGAGTTTGCGCCTGGCCGCCTCGCGGGCAAGGGCGAATGCCTCAGGCAGTATGTCGTCAAGGCTTTCCCCTCCGGCGGCCCGCTCCCGGAACTCAGCGGTAATACGCTTAAAATCATCTTCCGCCAGAGAAAGAGCCCAGGTTTCTTTTTCGTTTACCCGGTGCAGTATGGGTAAAAGGGCCTTGAGGTCCCGTTCGTGCTGGGAACCAAAAAGGGCCTTTATGATCTTATCAAACATAACTCTACTGTATACGTTTAGCCGCCCCCATGACAAGACACGATGCGTCCATGGCGCGGTTGACAAGAGCCGCCCTGGGGACTAAGGTTCTTTTTATGAAAACCTGTTTTGCCGCCGTATTCAAAAAACCGTTTGTTCTTTTGGGCTTTGTTCTGGCCCTGTTTTGCTCCTGCGCGGATACTTCCGTCCCTTCCATAGCCAGGGAAGACCCATTTACCCTGAACATAGGCCGTCTTGAGGACCAGATAGACCTCTTTGATCTTGAAGGGCGGCGGAGCGGCGGTAAAACCCGCATAGCCATGCGGGACGGGCTTTTTTATGTTTCCAACGGCAACGGCCAGAAGATTATGCGCTATACGTCTTTTGGGGATTTGCTTTTTATGATTTACAACGACGAAACCAATCCTCCTCCGCTGACCCTTAAACCCTTTCCCGAAAACGGCGGCATGGTAACCCGCTGGGCCGTTTCTTATCCGCTGCGGGATCCGGGCGAACTTGCCGTTGATTCGCGCAAGCACATTTTTGTCGAAGACCGCATGCCTCCGGAGCGGCACAGCAATGACAGCGAGACCAGGGCCCTTATGGATTCTACGGTGCTTCACTTTGACGCCGACGGGCGCTTTGTCGAATACCTCGGCAGGGAAGGGGTCGGGGGCACTCCCTTTCCCCGTATCCACGGAATCTACACTTCCGTAGATGATGAGCTTGCGGTAATATGCCGGCTTCCTGTGGGCTGGCACATTTACTGGTTCAATTCCCAGGGCACCCTGCGCTGGCTGGTTAAAATCGCCAATGAGGAACTGCCCATACCTTCCGACCGGGATGTCTGGGCTTCTATGGACACCATAGTGGCCGCCCCCGACGAGCGAAAAATCTACCTCAAGCTGGATTATTACCGGGATACCTACGACGAATCCACCAATACAAAGACCGGGAGCGTCATGGACAGTTCGGTAATCTGGATTATGAATGTAAGCGACGGGGTTTATTCGGGAAGAATCGAGGTTCCTTTTTACGCCCGGACCTTTATCGAGAACAACAAACGGGTAAGCGAGGATATTATTTATTCACTGCTCGGCGCCGTGCGGAACGAGCGGGTGATGCTCTATGTCCCGGAGAACGGAGGCTATTCGATGCTCCTCCTGCATGTTAATTCCCAGGACCAGCAGCGGGCCTTTATCAAAGTTGACGCCGACGAGTTGCAGTACAACGCCCTGACCGTTTCGGACGAGGGCATACTCCTTGGCCTCTTTGCCACCCTGTATGAAGCCAATGTGGTCTGGTGGCGTACCGATCTCGGCCTGGGGGCCCTGTCAAAATGACGCCCCTTGTTGACAGCGCCGCAGCCAGGGCCCTGGACAACGAAGCTTCTTCCTGGTGCCTTGACACCCTGGCCCTGGTCGAAGCCGCGGGCCGCGGGGCGGGCGGGGCCTTTCTTGCCAGGTATCCTGATTTTTTTACGGGAAGAAAAATCAGGGTCGCGGCGGTTTCGGGTACAGGCAATAACGGCGCGGACAGCCTCGTGGCGCTGCGCTTTTTTATACTCAAGGGTTTGGTCAGCCAGGAACTCTGCGCCGCGCTGCTTACCAGGGCGCCCAAAGAGGGAAGCCCCCAGGCTCTTGCCGCGGGAGCGCTCAAGGCTATGGGCGTGGCCCTGCATGTGGGGAATAAGGGCGTCCTCGAAAGCATGGCCTGTCAAGGGCCCCTTCTCATCATAGACGGCATAGCCGGAACAGGCCTTGAGGGGCCGCTCAGGGAAAGCGCCCTGGACCTGGCCCTTTGTATCAACAGCGTAAAACAGCATGCCGCGCCGGGAAGCCTGGTAGTTTCTATTGATATTCCCTCCGGTTCGGGCGACCGGGCCGCCTCCTCCTGGCCCGTGGTAGAAGCCGGCGCCACTCTGGCCGTGGAGCCGCTCAAGACGGCCCTGTATACGCCGGCCATGCGGAAAAAGGCCGGAACCATAATTCCGGTTACGGGAATTTTTCCCCAGGCGCTTGTAGCGCGCCATACCAGGGCTACTCTCTGGACCTGGGATGAGGCCCGTTCTCTTATTGGGGAAGCTGAGCCAGACGGGTATAAGTACAGCCGGGGCCTTGTAGAAATCTGGGCGGGAAGCGACGGTCTTGCCGGAGCCGCCCGCATAGCCGGGAGAGGCGCGGCGGCGGCCGGAGCCGGTCTGGTACGGATCATGGCCGATCCTTCAATCTATCCCATACTTGCCTCAGGAGAAGGGGGCCTTATGGTGGTTCCCGCCGACGGTTCCATTGATCCGGGCAAGGACCCCCGTTTTACCAGCGACGTTATTCTTGCCGGTCCCGGCTGGGGCCAGGCGGCCGGGCGCGAGGCCCTTTTGGAGCGGGTTCTTGAGGCTGCGTCCAGGGGCGTGCCCGTGCTTCTTGACGCGGACGCCCTGACCCTTGCCCGGTCGCGGCGTTTTGAAGGGCCCGTCCTTATAAGCCCCCATCCCGGCGAGCTTGAAAAATTTTCAGGCATACCCAGGGAAGAAACGCTTTCCCGTCCCGGCGAGCTTTTACCCCAACTCAGCAGGGATACTGGGGCGGTGATTATCTACAAAAGCCATGTGATGTGGATAGCCGCCCCTGACGGCCGTCTGGCTGTTGTGGACGGCATGGTTCCGGTCCTTGCAGCCGGAGGAAGCGGCGATCTGCTTTCCGGCCTTGCCGCGGGCTTTGCCGCCCGGAAGGCGGCGAAACAGGGCGCGGCGGGGCAGACCGCGGAACAGGCCGGTGCCGCAAAGAACGTTTCGACTCTTGGCGCGGCGGAAGAGCGGGCCTTTGACTGGTTCCCCTGCGCGATTGCCGCCGCTTCTCTTCTTATCGAGACCGGGAAGACGGCGCAGCAAACCCTGGGCTTTGCCGGTCCTCTGGAACTGGCTTCTATCGCCGGCCGTCTTGCCTTTGGGGCGCATGCTCCGGAAGAAATTTGCCGATAGTATGCATATGAACAAGAGTCCTGAAACCTTTGATCCTAACCCGGAACGCAAAGAGGACCTGATTTTTCATTATTCCCGCGAACACCGCCTCTCCCATGCCTCGGAAACCGTACGCGATCTTAACGCCTCAAAACCCAAAAGAAAAAAAGGCTTTTTCGGCGCCCTTAGCGCCAATAAATCCCAGGGCTTTCTTTTGATAAGCATAGTCGTCATGTCGGCGATGATCATGATGGTGTCGATCTTTGTCAAAGGCGATACGGCGGATTTCGGCGGAAACCGCGTTGAATTTTCCGCCTTTCGCTTTCAGGGTTCAAGCTATCTGGCCCTTAAAAAGAACGCCGCAAAAAAGGGGAATCCCTATACCGGCGTTGTGAATCTCGCTGTCTCGCCGGTCGTTTCAGACGAATCCCCGGTTCCCGTTATTACCCAGACGGTTTTCTTTTCTGTTGAACCGGAAGAAGAATTCCGCATGATGCTTCCCTTTGAAAGCGCCGAAATTCTCATCCTGGCCGAAATGCCTGACGGAAACAACAGGGGATTAAAGAAATTCAAAATAAAGGTCCAATAGCCGGTCAAATGGCTAAATCCGAAAATCAGTAATTTAAGAGTTTTCCTTCTGGACAGAGGGCTGTTTTATCGTTTATGCTTGGTATGTAATGCTTCAATTTTATTTTTTATCAATAGCTGCCAATGCGTTGAGCGGGTTTATCCTCTTTACCGGCCACGCCGAAGCGGAAACTTCTTCCGAAACGGGGTTTAAGTTTTCTCTGGATAACCAGAACTTCCGTCTGGCCCTGGGCATAGTAAGCGCCCTGACCGGCGTTCTTAAAATACTGTCGGTCGTATCCGGCGATATTCCCGTCATCGGGGACCTCATTCCCGCCCTGACCGGTTTTTTCGCGGGCTTTGCCCTGATATTCAAATACTACCGTCAAAAAAGTTCCCTCGCTTCTGAGCGTTCGGAAAAAATCGAAGCCCTTATCACCGTCAATCAGCGCTGGGTAGGAATCGCCGCCATGGCTGCTGCGGCGCTTCACTTTTTGTTTCCCACGGTGCTGCTCCTCTAGCCATGCCGGGTTCGGGCGGTGTTTCTTCGCGGAGCGCCCATCCTTGCGCGCTCAAATCCGTGGCGGGAATCGCTTTTAACGGAGAGCGGCTTTTTATCGCCCGCCGGGAAAGCGGCGGGGCTCTGGGCGGCCGCTGGGAATTCCCCGGCGGCAAAGTGGAAAAAGACGAGAGCGACGCCGGGGCGCTGATACGGGAATTTCAGGAAGAACTGGGAATTTCCGTCAGGGTAGGGGACCATCTGGGGAGCGCGTCTTTTGAACACAAGGGCGAGGCAAGGGTCCTCAACGCCTATGAGGTTTTTTTCCCCGGAACGGATTTTAAGCTGCTGGTCCACAGTGAATGGAAATGGGCCTCTCTTGACGAAATCGAAGCGCTGGATTTTGCCGGTTCCGACCGCAAGCTCCTTTCGGGCCTCCGTCAAAGGCTGTCCCGCCGTTAATTATAGCCCCGCCTGTAATTACGGTTCTGCTGCTGATTACGCTCCGGTTGGAAAAAGCCACTCAAACACGAACTCCACGCTGCCATAGGACATATTGGCCCCGGCGGTATCGGCACTGCTGCCCATAAAGACATCGTTCGTATCGTAGATATAGGCATTGCCCCGTGAGCCAGAGGCCCCGCGGTAGGCGCTTTTTACAAGGAGCCGCGTCCTCGGCGAAAACGAAACGGCAAGAAATATCGAAGTCTCGAAAAAAAACCCTCCGGCAAGATAATCGCGGAATACCAGGTCCCGAAGGATGTGTTGATCTTTGTCTATGACGAGCAGCAAGGGGCTTGCCAGGACTGATGCGCCTGCTTCAAAATTCTCAGATAGGGGAAAACTCAGACTCAATCCCAGACCGGGGATAATCCAGTCCTGGGTATAGCGTATAACTTTCTCTCCCCGGAACCTGTCGTAATCTTTGGGAATAGCGGGGGTCCAGGGAGGGGGCCAGGACACGGAACAGTACTGGCGGTAGCCGTCCCGGGCCAGCCAGCTAAAATGGTTCCACAAAACAAACCCAAAGAAGTTTACAAAGGACCCGTATCCGGCCGGCAGGGAAAAACCCAGGCG